>NZ_JAHREU010000027.1:0-59805 GCF_020883145.1 Microcoleus sp. CAWBG27 | reverse complement strand
CCTTACTACGAACTTGGAGAAGGACTAAAGTCCTTACTACGAACTTGGAGAAGGACTAAAGTCCTTACTACGAACTTGGAGAAGGACTAAAGTCCTTACTACGAACTTGGAGAAGGACTAAAGTCCTAAATTGATATAATCCAAACCCAATAACTCCTCTATCTTATGAATCGTAACATCACGGAGAGCTTCTTTCACTCCCGCAACCCTGCGAGCCCGCAAGGAAAACAAAATCCCAGAATATGGCAAATGCTTCACAGCCAAGGCAAAATCTTTCTGCACTTCGATAAATTCGTGCTGTCGGTAAACCTCCTCGATTTCTTGAACTAACAATTCATATTTACTCTTAACTTTTTGATACAAGTCAATCCACTCGGGAAAATAAGTTAAAAACTCTTCTCCTTCATTCGTCAAAACAATTTCGATCATCCGGCGCGTCGAAAATCCTTCGCGAAGGTGGGAAATCGCCACATATTGCGGAGACTTAACCTTAACTCGGTTGAAGTTAGCATCGCAAATAATATACCCTTCCGAATCCATCGGATCTAAATGCTGAGCCGCTTCAATAACTTCTTTCCAGCTAGTTAAAGGATAAGATGCTACCAATTCCCAGCCGTATTTGTCGGCCGAAATACTGGGGTCGCTTTCTACCAGCGTTTGAGTGTTGCGAACGCCGTGGAGGACGATTTGATTGTTGGTTTGCTGGACAACTATTCGATTGTAAGGAGTCATCAACTCAAAGATAAAACAATTATCGGTTTCTTCGGGCAATTTATATCCCAATTCTTGCCATACTTTCCAAAAAAGTTCGGCAAAGCTAAATCCAAAACCGTTAACTTCACCCGCTGCATCGGGAGTGCCGCTAGATTGCACTCTCCATTCTCCCTGATAAAAATACAGTACAGTCAGCGAACCGTCTAGTTTTTCGTAAACCTTGGCGCTACTCCAATCAATTGCTGCGGCGTGGCCTTCCCCGTAGTTAAAAAATTTGTCGTAGGGATAAGAAACAATCTGCCAATCTTGAGACGCATCTAAAATAATGCCCCGGCATTGCTGGACTATTTTTTCGCCCAGCGGGGATTCTATCTGCGAGTATTTCAGACAGACTAAATCGGGATATTGGCGGTGGCGGGTAACTTTGATATGATAAGTTTCGCACAAAGTTTCTAATCCGTGCTGGCCTAAATACTCTTGCAGTTCCACGTTTGACTCCTAAATTACTCGCCTTCTCTATTTTATCTGTTACTCCATATTTCCGTGCATTTGTAAAGAAAATTTAAACTTGCTTTTTTCCTGAATGCCTGCTGTGGCTTTTGTATTTGGGAGTTGTGTTGTAAATTAAGTGAACGCGGTTCAGTGCAAAACTAGACTGTTTCGACATTGAGGACAAAAATAGTGAACAATAAATTATTACTTTTGGCGACTTCTGCGTGCGTATTGACTGCTTTAGTGCCTGTATCGCAAGTTTTCGGTGCGGCCAAATTGCCGCAGATGCTGGCGGAAACAAAGCCTGTTGCTAAAGCTGATGCTGCTGTGCCGGTAAGTGAAATCTTGCCAAAGTTAAAAGGCAAAACGCAAGTACCTATTTTTATCCCCAGCTTGGTTCCTGTTTCGCAGAAACTTTACTATCGAACCCAAAGTAAACCCGACAGCTATATTGTTTCTATGGAGTTTACAGCAGATTGCAAAGGTACGGGTGCTTGCACTTTAGGGGAAATTAGAGGTCAAAAAGGTGGTGAGTTTTCTACTAAAATCGAAGGGGTAACTAAGACGTTAAAAACTGTTCAACTTGCGGGCGGAGTGAAAGGAAATTTCCACAATGGTTGCGGGGCTTACTGCACGGCTAATCTTGAGTGGAAAACTCAGGGTTTTATGTATACTGTAGCGATTAGAAATGGAGCGGAAGCAGATTTAATTAAGATTGCAAATTCTGCTATTCAAGCTGGTAAACGCTAAGAAGATTTGCGATTTTGTAGAGAAACGAAGCAATTTTAGTCTTGGCGATTGCTTCGTTCCTCGCAATGACAGAGAATATTATATATTTTGGGAGCCTTGAAACCAGTTAAGCTGGGGAAACAAGAGAGAATGGTTGTGATGTCTATAGGGAAATCAGGATGAGGGGAAAAGGACTATTTTGGGCGATTTTTGCTGGTGTGGTGACTGCTTTTGCGATCGCACTTTTGACGCCCAACTCCGCGCTAGCACGTCCAGAAGTGTCTGTGACCGAAATTCGCTGGTTTAATTATACCTCCAAAGATGGCTGGCAATCCATCGAATTTATTGTGCCCGATCGCAACACCGCACAATCTACCAGCAGCCGCAAGCTGCGCCCCTACGACGTTCATCTTGCCAAGATGTTTGAAATTTCGCGTTTTTTGTGCGATCGCGATCGCACTTCTGAAGGTTACAATTGGTCTTACCAAGCCGAAAATGGCAACATTGACATGGGAATCTTCAAAATTAGCTGCGAGATAGCCCGTTCCACCGCCACAACTTACGGATTGGGCAAACCCGAAAATACAGTCATTCGCCGCAACTTCAATCAAAAAGACGGCCGCCCTTCTCTTGCCGTTGTAAAATATTCAATTCCCACTCTGAACGTTGCTAAAAATAGAGTTTTACAGTGGAGAGATTTTGTCCAAAAGTTTCCCCCAATCCCCAACAATTCAGGTGCAAATCAAGCTAGAACTCGTTTTCCTGTAAGTAACATCTTTGGGCAAATCAAAGGCAAGACGCGAGTACCAGTTTTTCTGCCGAGTATGCTTCCTCTATCGGATACTCAGCAACTTGATTTTGATATCAAAGCTGGCTCCCACGGCTACATTATTGAAATGTATTTTGGCAAAGGATGTCGCGGGGGAGCCTGTACTTTCGGCACAATTGAAGCGAAAAGAGATGAACCGATTTCGCCTCCTTCGCAATTGCCGAGAGATACTTACAGAAGTATTGAATTAGCAGGCGGAATGAAGGGAACTTATTTCAATGGTTGCGGTAATTATTGCATTGCTTCTGTTGAGTGGCAAAGGCTGGGAGTGCTGTACCGAGTAAGTGTGAAAAATGGACGACAGTCAGATGTTGTTGCGATTGTAAATTCTGCACTTCAAGCAGGACAACGTTAATAGGTACGTAGTTGCGCTTGAGCGCTCTTTCGCACAGACAAGAGAAGAGCGCTAAAGCGCAACAACATACCTTAAAACGTACCTTAATAACTTACACTTGTTTCGCGATCGACACGACATAAAAAGTAACGGGCTACATCAAGAGCATTTTTAATGGTTTGATGACTTTAGTAATTTGATAAATTAACTTTTGATGGTACTCTATTAGCCTGGTTGAGAAGTTCGATCGCAATTACCAGAAAAAATTGGTTGAAAGCCTCTCCCTTTGAGGGAGAAATTAAAATCAGACTATTCATTACTTCAATCCTCTTCCTTCTAGGTAGAGGTAGCTCTCAAACTGTCAACTGTCAACTGTCAACTGTCAACTGTTCAAATCGCCCTTTTCCCCTCCTGTCTATATTTCTCTCTCCAAATCCCGCCACCTTTGAGCTAACTCTGCCGCCGGCTTCTACCGCGTTCATCCGCATTAACTCTAGGAAAATCATACATCATCGGCTGCCTTTGGCTCGAAATGCCGATCGGCTCAAGCCACCCAAGCCAACGCAAAATTGGAAACACCCTCAAAGCTCGCTGCTGCTGCCGGTCAATATCTGGTATTACTATTTTATCGCCCGAATTGTCCCAACCAGCAATTAAAGTCCCCACCTGCGGTACGCTAGATCAGGTGAATATACTGGCTCATTTCAAGCTATCCTGCGATCGATCTTATGTCCCCAACCACATCTGCCCCTTCCCGAACCGTCCGCATCGGTTCCCGCAAAAGCCAACTCGCCCTCGTTCAAACCCATTGGGTGCAAGCAGAATTACAGAAACGCTTCCCGCAACACACTTTTGAAGTCCACACCATGTCCACCCAAGGGGACATAATTCTTGATGTCGCCCTCGCTAAAATTGGCGACAAAGGACTTTTCACCAAAGAATTAGAAACGGGAATGCTGAACCGTGAAACGGACTTTGCCGTGCATTCCCTCAAAGATTTACCTACCAACTTACCCGAAGGTTTAATATTAGGATGTGTCACCGAACGGGAAAATCCCGCTGACGCCCTGGTAGTTCACTCCAAGCACAAAGACAAGCAACTTGACACCCTCCCCGAAGGTGCAGTAATCGGCACTTCTTCCCTCCGCAGGCTGGCTCAACTGCGGCACCATTTCCCTCATTTTGAATTCAAAGATATTCGCGGCAATCTCAACACTCGACTCGCTAAATTAGATGATGGCGGTTACGACGCAATTATTTTAGCAGTTGCCGGACTCGAAAGATTGGGAATGGGCGATCGCATCCACCAAGTTATCGACCCTGAAATCTCCCTCCACGCCGTCGGACAAGGTGCTTTGGGCATCGAATGCCGCGCCGGAGATCCAGAAATCCTCGAAGTTATTAAAGCTCTCGAACACTCCGAAACCGCCCAAAGATGTTATGCTGAACGCGCATTTCTGCGGGAATTAGAAGGCGGCTGTCAAGTACCCATTGGCGTCAATACCAATATAGAAAACGGTCAATTAACCTTAACCGGAATGGTATCCAGTCTCGACGGCCAGCGATTCGTCAAAGATACTGTATCCGGCGCAGCCGAGACTGCGGAAATGCTGGGAATAGACCTCGCCCACCGCCTGCGCGCCCAGGGAGCGAGTGTTATTTTAGAGGAAATCTTTGTCGAAGTTCAACGCGGTTCATAAATGCGATCGGCATCTATTTTTCACGGCTTTGAAACGCGATTTATCGCATTTGGTAAAATAAACATAAATGGCGGTTCGCTTTTGTTTTGACAGGTACAATAGCAGTCTGATGGTAGATTTTAGATGGTGATTTTAAATAAAATTGCCAAGTTCACAAATATCTGACTAATTTAGGATGCTCCGCAGGATGTTGAGAAACCAGGTTTATGGATAGATACCTTGCTGTAGAGCCCAGGATTTTTCGTGGAAACCGGGTTTCTTTGCATCAGCCCTATAATTGTCAATATACCAATCCAAAATCTGCAATCAAACATCGACAATAAATCAGCCACCTATTTCAGGGAAATGCAAAATATGAGCGCTCAGGAAACTCAATTAAAGCTAGAATTGACAAAAGTTCAGCAACTTTATCGCAAAATGCAGGCAGATCGGAAAGCTTTGCAGCAGCAATTGAAAGAGTTGAAAACTCAGGTGGCAAACTCTTCCGATGTCGTCGAGCAAGTTTTGCCCTCCGTAGTTTCAGTTTACGTGATGGATTGGGATACAGGAGAAGAAATTTCTTCCGGGAGCGGTTTTTTTGTATCTCCTGACATAATTGTCACTAACTATCACGTTATCGAAGATATTGCCGATGAAGATTACTTCTACGAAGAAGATGAAGTCGAACAAGTTTTAGTGGAAACTTACGACGGAAAGTTGAGAATGGCAGAGGTGGTATTTACAGGTAATGCGGAAGAGGATTTAGCATTGCTGTTGATTACTGGTTTTATCATCGATCCGGCAACAGGGGAACAAGTGGAGTCTCCCGAAGAATATCCTCCCCTAGAATTGTGTTTTGATGTCAAAGTGGGCGATCGGGTAATTGCTGTGGGCAATCCTATGGGACAGTTTGCTGCAACTGTAACTCAAGGTATTATTACTGAAATTCGCGAACCGGAAGAGTATGAGGTGGGCGAGGATGATGAAGATGAGGTTGCCGAGGTGAAGGTGTTGCAAACGGATGCGGCGATTAATCCGGCAAATTCGGGCGGCCCGTTGATTAATATGGCCGGTCAAGTGGTTGGGGTGAACACGTGGGGATTGGAAGATGCTGATACTATTAATTTGGCGATCGCCTCGGTTGCATTGGATGACTTTTTAGCTGGATTTGAGGAAACTTTTGAGGGTGAACCTGATGAGGAATAGTCAGTTATAGCGCAATACGGTTTACTTAACGCTTTTGATAAATTTCATCTGACGATTTTTGGATTATAAAGAGGTGAAATAGATCTTAAGAAGATTTTACCGCAGAGAACGCAGAGAACACAGAGAGGGGAGGGACAAAAGGTTTTTTTACGACATCCAAAACCCTCGCAATACTCTTCCCTCTGCGCCCTCTGCGCCCTCTGTGGTTCAAAACTCTTCTCTTGATGGAGTGGATTATAATTTAATACGGTTTACTTAACGCTTTTGATGAATTTCATCTGAGGATTTTCTGGCAATACAGCCATTTTGGGCAAGTCAGATTTTTCTTAAGTAAACTGTATTGAGTTATAGCGTTCTTTTTCTTGACAAGCTTTTAGGAGGGGCGATCGCCTGTTTTTTATCTATTCACAAAGCAAAGCGATCGCCCTTCCACACAAAAAAGCCGTCCTTCTAGCGATGAGTATTGAATATTTATTTATGCAGCCTCAGTCAAAGTCCTGACACGCAAAACTTCATTACACATTAACGGTTCAATTTCCGACTCAGCTAAAGTAATTACAGCTATAGTTTCACCTAAAGCATTAAAAACTTCGAGACTGTAACCATCCTCATCGGGGTGAGGATGATGCTCAACAATAGTAGCAATATCTCCCGGACAGAGTTTGTGGTTGGGTACATCTACTCGTAATGCTACTCTTTTAAACAAGGGAAATTTCATTTTATACCTCCTTATTGGGATATAGGGTAATAAACTTGGTTTTTTGGGATGGAAACTCAGTCATCCAAATAGTTACTAGCGAGTAAAGTAAATTTTACGCTTGACAATAGCGATCGCACTTCCCCCAAAAAAGCGATGAGCTTGACAAAAGCGTAAAACAGGTGGTAATCTGAATAAGATGAATATAAAAAATGGAAATTTTAATTATGCCAATTGCACAATTATTTCCTCTGCTTAGTAATTTATCCCGTGTGGATAAATTAAGAGTAATAGAATTTTTGGTTTCTGAGTTAGCAAAAGAAGAAGATTTGGCTAACTTAGAGTCTAAAGATAATTATTTTGAAATGTTGCATAATTCCGATGAAGGAGCACGTCAATTGGCACAGTTTTTAGAGGAAAAAAAGCAACTGCAAAATGCTTAATGGTGAAAAATACTCTTTTGCCTCTAAATTCGATCGCTTTGGCGAGGTATCTTATGCGCCTTATTTACCGATAATATTAAGCTATCGAAACCAGTCAATTGAAGTGATGGGGTTGCTGGATACAGGGGCAAGCATGAATGTTTTGCCTTATGAAATTGGTTTACAATTAGGGGCTGTTTGGGACGAACAAACCTTTGTTATTTCTTGATCTGGAAATCTAGCAAATATCGAGGCTAGGGCTTTGTTGTTGTCAGGGACAGTCAGCAGGTTTGCACCAGTTAACTTGGCTTTTGCTTGGACTAGACAAAGAAATATGCCGCTCATTTTAGGAAGGTTAAATTTTTTGGTAGAGTTTGATGTTTGTTTTTATGTATCTGAACTAGAATTTGAAATTGCACCTATAGCGGTTCTCACAAAGATTCGCGGACGTTGTTGGGCTTGGGCCCTTTTAGTTTAAGCGGTTATCGAGCTGTCAGTTATACCTCATCTTTTTGAGAAAGGCTATAAGCAATCTCACTAATAGGTGGTTATAAGGCAATACGGTTTACTTAACACTTTTTCTGCCCCGGAGATCCCCCTAAATCCCCCTTAAGAAGGGGGACTTAAGAGCTTTCTTGTCCCTCCCTTTTTAAGGGGGGTTAGGGGGGATCCGCCTTAAGTAAACCGTATTGGGTTATAAGGGGTCGCCCTTCCACACAAAAGAGCGATCGCCTCATAATATCTTTAGGGGCGATCGCACTTTTTGTGAAAATAGGTGAAAAGGGCGATCGGCTCGTTGGGCTTTCATCAGACCATTGAATCACAATTATATAAAGTAATTTCATAATTCAGATTACTCTTCTTCAATTGCTTTCAATATTCCCAGCTTTTGGTTAACTTCTTTCTCTAAATACAGTTTCCCATCATCGCCATCATTTCCAGCAATGGTAATTGGTTCATTGGGTGATGCACACATGGGGCCGCGCTGTCATCCCAACGCCCTCTCATCCCAAAAAACGATAGGTCTCTTTTTGACCGCAGATAGACGCGACGCAGATCCGAGAATGGCGATCGAAAATTATTGGTTTGCCACGGCCGCGTTAATATTGTGCCGATCGCCATTTAAACTTAATCTAGACTAACTATCCCAAGGAACACAAAAAAATAATGCGTATTTTATTTGTATCCGCCGAAGCAGCACCCCTAGCCAAAGTGGGCGGTATGGGCGATGTCGTCGGCGCTTTGCCTAAATTTCTGCGCCGCATGGGTCACGATGTCCGCATCTTCATGCCCTACTACGGCTTCATACCCGACAAAATGGACGTTCCCAAAAAACCCGTTTGGAATGGGGAAGCCATGTTCCAAAGCTTCTCTGTCTTTGAAAGTGTTTTGCCTGGAACCGATGTACCTTTATACTTAATGCAACATCCATCTTTCTTACCCCGCCGCGTTTACGGCGGTGTCGATGAAGATTGGAGGTTCACTTTCTTTGCTAATACTGCTGCTGAATTTGCCTGGAATCACTGGAAACCCCAAATTATGCACTGTCACGATTGGCATACGGGAATGATACCTGTTTGGATGAGCCAAGACCCCGATATCAGCACGGTTTTTACTATTCACAATCTAGCTTATCAAGGGCCGTGGCGCTGGCGTTTGGAGCAGATGACTTGGTGTCCTTGGTATATGCAAGGTCACAATACAATGGCTGCGGCAGTCCAATTTGCCGATCGCGTAAACACAGTTTCGCCCACCTACGCCGAGCAAATTAAAACCCCAGCTTATGGGGAAACCTTAGAAGGTTTGCTGTCTTACGTCGGCGGCAAGATGTCGGGGATTTTGAACGGAATTGATACAGAATCTTACAACCCAGAAACTGACAAGTACCTCCACCAACAATTCAGTGTTGATACTATTGACAAGCGCCCAGTTAACAAAATTGCGCTGCAAGAAGAAGTCGGCTTGGAAGTGAATAAAAATGCCCTGTTAATCGGCATGGTGACGCGGCTAGTAGAACAGAAGGGATTGGATTTGATCATTCAAATGCTCGATCGCTTCATGGCCTATACCGACGCTCAGTTTATTGTACTCGGAACGGGCGATCGCTACTACGAAACCCAACTCTGGCAAATGACCGCCCGCTATCCCGGCCGGATGTCCACCCAATTACTCTACAACGACGCCCTCTCCCGGCGCATTTACGCAGGCTGCGACACCTTCCTGATGCCCAGCCGTTTCGAGCCCTGCGGCATCAGCCAAATGCTCGCCCTCCGCTACGGTTGCGTCCCAATGGTGCGCCGCACCGGCGGTTTAGTCGATACCGTATCTCACAACGACCCGATTAATAATACCGGCACAGGTTACTGTTTCGATCGCTACGAACCCCTAGACTTGTTCACCTGCATGATCCGAACTTGGGAAGGTTTCCGCTACAAAGATAAGTGGAAAGAACTGCAACAGCGCGGCATGAAAGAAGATTTTGGCTGGGATATTTCTGCCAAAAAATATATCAACTTGTACAGCGAGATTTTGGGAATCTCACCAGAAGAAATCGCACCGGAAGTCGAACCAGAACCAGAATTGATCGTTGGTAAAGGTTAATTGACAGTTGACAGTTGACAGTTGACAGTTGACAGTTGACAGTTGACTGTTAACTGTTAACTGTTAACTGTTAACTCTTGTTAGTTTTTGGTTCCAATGCCCAATGCCCTGTTTGGCCAATGCCCTGTTTGGCCAATGCCCTGTTTGGCCTTCTTCCCAATGCCCCATTCCCAATGCCCAATGCCCCATTCCCAATTCCCCATTCCCAATTCCCAATTAATCAACAAATAAATCGAGAGGTAAATGACCGTAAGTCCCGCTAACTCCATCTTCCGATGAAAATTGGCACGATACTAACACGCCTCGATAAGTTCCAGGATAGCCATCAACATAATAGGAACCCTTCAAAGTATTGAATTTAATATAAACCGAACCAGTAAATGCAGCAAAAGCACTGGGATCTAAAACAGCATCATATCCCAAAGCCTTCAAATAAGTTGCTAAAGCTGCAAAACCCTCATCCGTCGAAGTCGCGCAAACTCCAAGCATTTGGTAATCCGACAAACTTGCTACCAGCAAAATCGCTTCGCGCAGCGCCTGTTTTTCCAGCAGCGATGCTACAGATTGCATATCCAGACAAGTAAAATCCTTGAGGATTTGCTGTGCTGCTTCTACAGTTAGGGTAGTCGGGTTGTGAGTAGACATCAATTGCTCTGATATTTCCAAAAAGTACGATCGACACTCAGGTACTCGTCAACGGATTTCTGCCATTGCAACCCTCGATCGACAGCCGTAACACTCGCGCCAGCCCCGATTATAGCGCATTGTGGGTTCTGGGAAGCATTTTGGGCTTGGGCGATCGGCATCCACACTCTACCTAGATTCCAAAGAAATACCAAAAAAAATGTCAAGTTAGCTGAATTTGCCTCTATTAATGGTAGAGGTAAAAAGCACACAACTTGGTAAAGAAAGTATGAGCTTCGAGCAATTGTTAGAAAACATAAAATTCCTGGAAAATTTTCTTTTTAGACTGCTACACAAAGTCAAACTGATTTACTTATTGGTGATATTTGCCATCAGTATAGGTATTTCTGGCTGGACAGTAGAATCTAACTTCACCAGAATCCCTATAATCGGTTTTCACAACATTGTAGACACTCGCAATCCCGCCGACTTACCACCTCGGAGGCTCGCTTTTCCCACTAACTACACCAAACAAGACTTGTCAGTATTTTTAGAATATCTAATTAAAGAAAACTATTGGTTTTTATCATCTCAAGACTTGTACGTATACTTTATTGACAAGTCGCAGCCAATACCCGCTAAAAATCTCGGTCAAAAACCAATCATGATAACCTTTGACGACGGCTACAAAGGCGTTCATGAAAATGCACTTCCAATATTAGAAAAATTGTCTGTAACCAACAAAGAAAAGGGTAAATTTGTGTTATTTGTCAACCCTCACTTTTTAGGTATTGATATGGGCAAAGATTTTTTAGCACACACTACTTGCAACGATTTAAGAGATGGATATCAAAAAGGTTTTTATGACATTCAGTCACACGGCTTTACTCACAAAGACTTAACTAAGGTGAGCGGAAAAGAATTAGAATTTGAAATTGCAAAATCTAAGTTAGAGTTGAGAAAATGTCTGGGGGATTTAGACAAAAATAAAGTTATCGGCGCTCACATCGCCTATCCCTACGGCGCATCAGACTCGGAAGTGGAAGATATTTTGCCTAAATATCATTTAAGTGGCTTTTTGTACAATGACCATTTATTTAGAGTAAACCGACTGGAAAATAACTACCGCATCTCTCGCATCACTGTCGATAAAAATACGTCGCCTACAGATTTAATTAGGATAGCCAAAAGAGCTTCTACTTTGAGAAAGAAAGAGTGGCTTTAGGCAGCATTTCCGTTTTGTATAGCGGTTCTCATAAAGATGAGGTACTCATGGGGATAGGGCATAGGGCATAGGGCATAGGGCATAGGGCATACCTCACTTTTCTGAGAAGCGCTATAGCGGTTCTCATAAAGATTCGCGGACGTTGTTGGGCTTCAGCCCTCTTGATTTAATTGGTTATATAAGCTGTCAATTATACCTAATCTTTTTGAGAAAGGCTATATATCTCCTTGATTGAGCGAGTTAATTTATCCCCAGAGTGACACAGACGCGCGCCTATTGTGTCATCGGGCAAATAAGCTATAGCCTTTCTCAAGCGTGGTGAGGTATGCCCCATGCCCGATGCCCCATGCCCATGAGTACCTCATCTTTCTGAGAAAGGCTATAGTAGTTTTTACTGGTGTTTTCACGTTTAGATCAGTCCGCGTTTTTTCAGCTTTGCTAGCGCATCTTCCGCCGCATTTTTCTCAGCATCTTTCTTGCTTTTACCTTTACCTTCTCCATAGGATTTGTCTCCAACATAAACTTTAGCAAGAAATTCCGGCTGATGGGGCGTTCCTCCTGCTTGGACTGTCACGTATTTGGGCGGAGTGGTGTCACCGCTGGCTTGTACCCATTCTTGAAAGCGGTTTTTCGAGTCTACAGTCGATCGCGTTTCCACCACATTGTCGGGAACAGAATCAAACATTTGCCACACAAACTCGCGAACTTTGTCCATATCTTCCGTGTCGAGATAGTAAGCGCCAATGAATGCTTCAAAGGTGCTGCTGAGCAAATTTGGATTAGTAATTCCACCTTCTCGATAAGCTCCTTTGCCGAGCCGCATTTTTAAGTCTAAGCTGATTTCAGTAGCAAATCTGGCTAATTGTTTTTCATCTACCAATGCAGAACGCCGGCGAGTCATTTGATCTTCTCCCATTTCTGGGTGACGCTGATAGAGATATTCGCCGCTGAGAAATGTCAGCAAAGCATCGCCGAGAAATTCTAAGCGCTCGTTGTCTGCTTCGCGGAATGTGGGGTTTTCGTTGACGTAGGAACGGTGGGTTAGTGCTTGACGCAGCAGTTTTTCATTGTTGAATTGGGGAATCGTTATTTGGAGTTCTTGTGTATGGTTAGTTAATGGCATGAAAATTTAGTAATGGTTGGTGTTGTTATTATGCGAACATTAAAGAGCCGCAGATGGCGGTTGGTTTGGAGAATCTAGTTTATCAAATAAACTGGATTTTTGCTATCTGCGGTTACGTGAATTTCAGGGAAATTTATGCTGCTAGTTTTTTAGCTTTCAAGCAACTTCGGTAATTCATCAACAAAGTAGAATCCATCTGCAAGCCTTTTCAGAGTTTTATTTTCATTACCTGGTCGAGCAAAGATTATCACCTTTTTACCCTTGTCTTGCAGCTTAGGAATCAAGATTTCGCCATTGCCGTCTCCAGACACAATAATAAATGTGTGTGGATATAGACTAATTGCTGCTTCACCAGAACAGTCAAAAAACAAACTAAAATCAACAGCATTCTCGATTTGTTGCGATACATTAACACACTCATAACCAAGATTAACGAAAATTTGTTGTCTTTTTTTAGAACCCTTATTTTCCTGCTGCCAATTTTTGTCGTACACCTTTCTGGTAACTACATATCCCAATGAAGCAGCAAAAAGCAATAAGTTGTTGGCTTGCTTTACATCTGGGATATTCTGATAATCCCAATAAGCCGAAACTAAAGACTGTTGCTGGCTGATTTCTTTGCCAATGATTGAATGATTGTCCTTCATTTTTGTGTGCCCTAAAACTAGGTTTGGAGGACAGCATCGATAAATTACGCATCTAGTCAAGGAAAGATTGTCTGTGGCTTCGCTCAAAATTGAGGTTTTCCATTTAACAAAAATTTTGACCTACACACTATTAATTGAGTGTGTACTTGCTTGGTTAGCGTCTCAGCGATAGGATGTGCAGATTTCGGACAGGCGTCGTAAAAACCCGTTGATATAGAAATTCCTACAAATGTCGTGCTAACTGACCTCTTTATTCCAGTTGAAACGACATTAATTTGAATGTCTATATCAACGGGACTTTAGGACGCTTACCCGAAATCTGCACATCCTACCGCTGAGACGACTTAACCGACACTTTTGCTTTTGAATGCGGGTGTCTATCTGAGCTGTATTTTTCAGTCATAGCATTTGTAAGTATCAGATGTCAAGGGCTAGTGGTCTATTTACCTGATTTTGTTCGGACATGGTATTACGCATCACAAACAAAGAAACCGGGTTTTTTACCGAATCTGTGGATTGTAACGAAGTCTTGTCGCAAAAACCCGGTTTCTGGGGCTCCCGTCAACCAAAGAAAGTGGGTTTTTTGCAGAATCTGTGGGCTGTAACCTTTGTATTGTCGCAAAAACCCGGTTTCTGAGCCCCCGCCTTCAAAAATAAATGTAAAAATATGTTGCAAAGTTTGTACTGCTGTGTTAAGTTTAGTTACATAAGGTTGAAATACAACGAGGTTTATGGTCATGGAAAACAAAGACGCAAAAGTAGGCTTCACCGAGTTCGCTGAAACCTGGAACGGTCGTTTGGCAATGCTAGGCTTTGCGATCGGCTTAGCTACCGAATTCCTCACCGGTCAAGGCATTCTTTCTCAAATCGGTTTGATGTAATCAGCTTAACTCCATACAAGAGCTGTAATTTGTGGGGGCGATCGACCCCCTTACAAGTGCGATCGCCCGCACGCAAATAAGTCCCTTCACTCACAGTGAAGGGACTTTTGCATTTTTTATTAAAAAGTCAAACCGATGGCACAATCAAAAAACTTTTTCGTCTCAATATTTATCGTCAGTCAAACTCGATCTTTCCTAAGCAATTCCTACTGAATCCAAAATTTTCGCTTTAGGAGTCAAACCAGTAAGCTTCACCAAACCTTCTTGTTTGTGAGTCCGCAGGCTGTTACCTAAAATCATCTCCGACAGATCCGGCATTTCCTGCCAGCAGCGCGAGCAGAACCAATAAACGCGATTGTGGCGAGCGTGGCGTAACAATTGAGAGGAGCAACAAGGGCAACTATTCATGATATTTTAAACCTTCTTTAAGATATGGATCGATAAACCAATTGATTACAGAGATTGATGAATGCCGCTGTATCTCTACTCCAGGCACAACAATAAAAAAGCTCTTTTCACTCCAAACTTTGAGCGTCTGACAAGTAGCACTTTTGGATGCCCAACAGCAACACCACAATTAGAAGCTGAACGCCCCAAGGAGCCCAAGAGAAACCCCAAATAAAACAACCCAGTCCGGCCAAAGCCACAAGAACAAAAATATCTTGAGAGGTTTGCCAGTAAATCCAGACGGCTGCCAGAGAAACTATCAGTAGCAAAATGTAAGCTGAGGGCATAGTCGTCTTCTCCCAAGGTTTCGGCAAACAGTCAGGAGCGATCCCTGACGATGTGCTTAAATTAAAACTTAAACCTGAAGAACTTATGAAGATAAGCAAGTTGTTACAAAAAAAAATATAATTCTGCCCGATTATATTCAGCATAAAAACCGAGCAGAAATAATTTGTTTTTTTGGTTAGATATTTCACAGATTTTAAGGCGCACAATCCTCTTCGAGGGCTGCGCTAACGACCTATGCTTCCTGCCAGCCCAGAGCTTCAGCCACCTGAGCAGCCAAAGACATCGGTTCAAAAGGCTTAGCAATCACACTCACCACCCCCAAATCTGCGAACATCCGCCTGTCGCTAGCGAGAGCCTTAGCCGTCAATAAAATTACCGGAATGTGCTGGGTAGCATGATTAGCTTGTAACTGTTTAAAAGTAGTAGGCCCGTCTTGGTCGGGCATCATCACGTCCAGGAGAATAGCATCAGGCTGTTCGGCAAGAGCCTTAGCCATGCCCTCGCGACCAGAACTTGCGGTGAGGACTTCCCAGCCCCCCACCACCTCAAGACTGACTTGAGCCACTTCCCGAATATCTTCGGCATCGTCAATAACCAAGATGCGTTTGGCAGTCAAAATTAACATCTTTTTTAAGAATCAGAACTGATCACAGACTAAGGGCGAAATGTGAATGTTTTGTAAAGCAAACTTTTTTACCGATCGGACTTTACTGTAAAGCTGCAACACTGTACAGAAGGAAGAAGTTCGGCAACGGATTGTGTAACGGATGTAATGGATGTAACGGATGGAAGAGAAATGGAAGTCGGAAAAAGGAAAGCTTTTCTTCTTCCTCGCGAGAGAAGCAATCGGCCGCAAGGGTTTCAGCAATTAAGAACGTCCTAACCGCTTTGGTCGTTGCTACACAACGGAGTCGCCAAAAATCCGCTGTTCGATCGAAAATCGCGATTTTGCCCGTCCCTGCGTGTATAGTCCCTCTTTGCCAAAATTGACAGTCCCAGAAGCACTTCAGATGCCTCGAAACCTGGTTTTTTAGCGTTTGTGCTGCTGCAACCCAGTCTTTTGCTAAAAAAGCCTGGTTTCTGCATCCAGGATGGATTGAAAATTTTTGCATTAATATTTTTCCATGAGTCATCAGAAATTTGGGTAGAAACCCCGTCCTTTTAGGACGGCTTTACATCAATATTTTTGGTATAATTAAAATGGTTACGACCCACCCGCGACGATGGAGACATAAACCCTAACACCAAAGTTTGCGAACAATCGCAACGGGGCAGAAAAATCGGTAGACCGGGAAAAGAGGACGGGGCAATGGCAAACATCCCTAGAATCACGCACAGTAGACAGAATTCCTTTGAGGTTTTCGACACATAAAACCGCTGGGCTAGCGGGGTTAGTCTGTGGAGCGAATGTAAGGCCATAAAACTCCTTGTGGGTAGAGGCAGTTGCTATGAAACAGAAACTCAAATCGTGAGGTTTGGGAATCACCGTGCCTTCAGCTCGGTGAGGATGTCAAGGCGAATGCAATCTACCTAATGGGGAATATCATCCGCGGAATACATTAACTACCTTTCGTCAACCTTCTCTCTCGCACATAACTGGCAGACGTAAGAAAAAAGTGCTGCCCTCGCCCAAAACGCTCTCCACCCAAATCCGGCCCCCGTGCTGCTGCACGATACTGCGACAAATAGCCAGCCCCAAACCAGTACCTCCCTTTTGGCGACAATCAGAAGCATCAACCTGTTGAAAGCGCTCAAAGACCATCTCTAGCTTGTCCGCCGGAATGCCGCGTCCTTGGTCTTTAACCGCAATCAGGATTTCCGAACTCACGGGTAAGTGCGGATTGGTGGCAGTCTCGGGAGACAACAAACAAGGAGACGACACTGACTTCAACTCAGCTTTTTCTGCCAAATCCGGATGCTCGATCGACTCACCGCTCAGCCAAATCGTAGCACCTGCGGGCGAAAATTTTATAGCATTGCTGAGTAAATTTGTCAATGCCTGAATTAGCCGATCGGGAACAGCGAGCAATTGCGCCCTCACAGGCCTCACAGACAGAGTAACTCCAGCCTGCTGGGCCATTCCCTGCATCTCGTCAGCCGCCTGCAACATCAGATCCGCGACATTGCAAGTTTGTTTGATGGCAGTGCTGTAATTAGAATCCATGCGCTCTAAATCCAGGATGTCGTTGATCAAGCGCACCAACCGGTCAGTGTTAGCTATCGCAATCTCCAGCATCCGCTTGGCTTTCTGGGGGTGAGCCTCAAGCAGGCCGCTGTTGAGGAGACCGAGTGCCCCGTGAATCGAAGTCATGGGCGTCCGCAGTTCGTGGCTGATAACAGATATGAATTCATCTTTCATGTGCTCGATCGCAAGCTGATCGGTGATATCTTTAAAAGTCACCACAGCGCCAATAATTTCGCCTTGTTCTCGCATCGGAGCGACAACGTACTCAACTGGAAAACTGCTGCCGTCTTGCCGACAAAAAACCTCATCCGTGACACGCCGAACCTCTCCGTCTCTCAAGGTGTCTAAAATTTGAGAACATACTGGGTTCGAGAGTTTTCCCGTGGTTGGTGTGGCGCAGTCTGGGGCAAGTTGAGAGCCGGAATTGATATCTGTTGCAGGTGACATTTGCTCGTTAGCGCAGCCCTCGAAGAGGATCGCCTTCGAGCATTCTGCCTGTGAACGGTGTAAGCTTTCATACAGCGGTCGATCGAGCAAATGCTTCAATTCGCAACCAGCCATTCTCACCGCCGCCGGATTGACAAAAGTTACTTTTCCCTGTTTGTCCAACCCGCAAATTCCTTCTGCTGCGGAGAACAAAATCATTTCTGTTTGGTGGCGGAGTTGTTCGAGAGCTTTTTGAACTCGCTTGCTATCGGTGATGTCGCGAGCGATAGTTGAAATGCCCGTTACTGCTCCTGTGGCGTCTTTAATCGGAGAAATTGTCAGAGACACATCTATCTGTTCGCCGTCTTTACGCAAGTGTACGGTTTCGTAATGGTCGATCGTAGTTCCAGCCCGAATATTTTCCAGAATTTGGGGGATTTCCTTGGGGCGTTCGGGAATTGCTAAAATCTCGATCGACTGCCCCTTGACTTCCTGCGCGCAGTAGCCGTAAATCTTCTCGGCTCCTGCATTCCAGCTCTGAATTGTCCCGGCGAGGGTTTTGCCGACGATGCCGTCGTCGGAAGACTCGACAATCGACGCCAAGCGCACGAGTTCATCTCTAGCTTGCTTGTATTCAGTAATGTCGCGGCCCAAAATCACGATACTTTTACGTCTGCCGTCGGCATGAAATACGGGTACTTTAATTACATCGTAGATTTTTACAGTACCGTTCGATCGGGGAACCACTTCTTCTCCCCTACAAAGAGTACCTTTTTCCCACGCTGCTCGATCGCTCACCTCGCAAGCCTGTAGAGCCTCCCCGTAAAAACTGCTGAGTTTTCCTAACTGAGTATCTGTGAGGCTCCGGTAGTTATCTGCTGATAGCTCAAACAATTCCAATATTGCTTGATTTGCCTCCTGCCACCTGCCCTCGCCATCTTTAAAGCAGACAATATCTGGCATGGCATTCATCAGCGATTCGAGATAGGAGTTTTCTTGGAGTGCAGCTTCTACCTCTCCCCGCTTGGCGATTTCCCGTTGCAAATTTTCGTTTGCCGTTTGCAGCGAGTCGATCAACAAACTTTCTGTAAAAGTGCGTTCTTTAATTACTTGTTGAAGTCTGTGGAGTTCTAACGATAGCTGCCTGCGAGCTAACAAATTTTCTACGCGCAAGTGCAGTTGGCTGGCATCTATGGGACTTACTATCAAATCATCAATTCTGCCTTCGAGTTGTTTGGAACTCAGAAAAAACTGCTGCTCGGAAAGAGTCGGAGTTTGGGATTTTATCAATAGCAAAAACGGTAAAAAACTAGGCTCCGCCGCAGTTTTTAATGTTTCAATCATGTGCCCGATACGATCGAAGTTTGCCTCGTCGAGAATGCACAAGTCAAAAGCTATTTTTGGAATAATAAATTCTGAGTTTGGTTCGGAAGTCCAATCGAGTAGCATCACCTCATGCTCAGTGTTGAGGTGTGCGATCGGCAAGGGTTGTTGGTAGCGATCGATCGAGAGCAAAATGCGGCTCATTAGTTTGATTATTTCCCAATGACTAATGATTTGATGTCCGGTAAATTCACCCATTATCAGGTTTGTAGTCAGGACTTCAGTCCTCATAAAACAGAGGAATAAATTCCTCACTACGAACCAATTTTCTAGCGCAGGTTTGTAGTGAGGACTTCAGTCCTCATAAAACAGAGGAATGAATTCCTCACTACGAACCAATTTTCTAGCAGGTTTGTAGTCAGGACTTGTGTCCCGATCAAACAGAGGACTAAAGTCCTCACTACGAACCAATTTTCTAGCAGGATCGACCGGAGGCGATCCGACCGATCGAGGTAAAAGGCAGCCGGATCTGAAGGCTGAAATCAAGAAAAACTGATAATTCTTGAATTTTAATTGTTTGCTAGGTGAAACAATCACTGATATCAAATACGGCAACATCGGAATTATACCCTGCAAGCCGTCCCAGCAGATCTCTGTCGATCGCTTGCAGGGGGACGGCAATACGGGAGCAGGGAAAAATATGATGCCGATGTAAACGGAATTATATGCTGCAAGCGATCGCCCTGCGAGTTCGGTATCGATCGCCCGCAGGACGCAAGCAGGCGAAAATTTTAGGCTGATGCAAATGGAAACCCTATGATGACTAATGATAAGGTTCGCGAGCGGGGACAGCACTACTTACTACTGACTACTGATAAGGTTCGCGAGCGGGGACAGCACTACTAACTACTGACTACTGACTACTGACTAATCACTAATCACTTTTTACGGCATTCCAATTCCAATCAAAGAATCGAACGGCATACAGCTAGAGTAGCGCTCGCCTTCCGATAAAACCGCAATCAGCCTCATTTGCCAGTCTGGCATAATGTGCAAATCCGCCCAGGGTACTGCTACCTCCAAACATTTATCCAGTCCGACTTGAGCGCGGCTGATGCGGGGCTGCCACTCATCGCGCTCTCCTGCTTCCTGAAACCAAATCGATTTGGTGAGAAAATTAATCTCTAACTGATGGTGGAAGCGATAGTTTATGGGTGCTTCATCGGGTACACCTGACAGCGGAATCAGACTGTTGTGCATGGTGCGATCAGGATAAAACCAAAACAAATTTAACTCCGGCGGGCAATCAATGCCCGGCCGCACCCCAGCCTTGAAGTCGGCGCGAAGGTAAAAATTCAAGTGATCCACCCCGTACCAAAGCCGCTGAATTGCCGAACTCCGGTGCATGGTACCCCTTGCTCCCCCAACTTCAATCCGGCCGGCTTTGTCCCAATCCTGTTCGTTACCGATACCGTCGATAATCGGGTGAATAAAGCTCAGCGGTTGGTGGTCGCCTTGAACCTCATGTGCCTCTACTTGTCGCAGCACTTCCGGGGGTACAGCCTCGCCGAGAGCTTCGTAGATTGCTGCTACGTGTTCGCGGAATAGCCGATCGAACATAGCATCTTGATTGGACGTGTGGCCTTCGCCAAACCACCAGAACCAGTCGGAACCTTCCGCCGCATATAGCGCTTCCCAAGCTTCGGGATTGCTCTCTTCTGTGGCAAGAGGATGGTTTGCCAGCATTTGTCTGGCTGGGCCTAACAAATCCCAAGCGCGATTTTTGGCAGGATCGCCGATCCAAGTTGTTAGGGAACCGTCTACCCAGGAACCGGTATGCAGTTGAGCGGCGGGAATTGTTTCGGTGGCGGGGAATTTGTCAAGAAATTCCGACACTGTGACTAATTGGATATCGGGATTGTCGCTGAGAGTTTGATAGAGTGATTCTAAGAACGGTTTGCCATCTTGAGGATAGAATTCCCAGCAATTTTCGCCGTCTAGGGCGATCGTCACCAACCACGGATTTTCTAAAGATGTGTGGCCGTCGGGTTGTCGGTGTTTGAGAGTTCTGCCGATCGCCTCCAAGTGTCCCACCAAATCCGACGCTGCCTTCTTCGGTTCCATCGAACCGTAGGTAAAACCAATCAAATCAGACAACCTGTGGTCTCTAAATACGATCGCCAAATCGCCATCAGGAGTTTCTAAACGATAAGGGCGATATAACAATTCTGGTTCGCAAACATTCCCCGCCCCATCGCGGTGAAAAAAGTGTTTAATTGTCCACCCCAATACCGCCTCATCCGAGACAATCCATTTAAACCCTTGTTTAGCAATGTAGGGCAAAATTTCCGGGCTAACTGCCTGTTCCGACGGCCACAAACCCCGCGGTTTACAATCAAATCTGTCTTGATACATATCCCAGGATTTTCTCAAATGTCTCGGAATATCTTCAGCCCACTGGAACCTGTGTTCTGGCAGAGTCATGTTAGGAATCGCTATGCGGCCGCCATTTGTGTCAGCAAGCAGCGGCAAAATCGGGTGAGTGTAGGGGGTTGTGGACACTTCCAACTGTCCCTCAGCTTGCATTTTACGGTGCTGGGGAATGATTCTGGCGAGAATTTCTTTTTGTTTTGAATAGATCTTTTTGCGATCGGCCAGATTGAAATTTTGTCCTTGTTTCAGCCACCCTGCAATCTCGGGGTCATCCCAAAACAGCGGATCGATCCAAGCTAAATTGTGCCACGCCAGCAAGTCACCAAAATCCTGCACTTTCCAGTTTGCCAAGCACCATTGAATGCCTTTTTCCTGCCGCTGAGTGTAGAGTTGAGCGTACCGGGGATGCGGCTGAATCAGGGTGTGGTAGTTGGCATCAAAGAAGTGTTCTAAAATGAACTCTTGTTCTGCGATGTTTAAAGTTTCTGCTGCCTTGAGAGTTACCGCCAAGTAAGGGTCTAATGCTTTGTCGGCGATGCAGTCTTCTATCTGCAAAATTAAGGACGGAACCAGGTTTACTGTTTGATGCAGCTTGGGATATTTTGCCAGAATCAGCACTAAATCCAAGTAGTCTTTGACTCCGTGCAATCGCACCCAAGGCAGTCGATACTCGGATGCTCCGGCGCTAGTTAGCGATCTGGATTTGTAGAGGGGTTGGTGTTGGTGCCAAATGAAGGCTACGTAAAGTGGATGAGACATTAATTTTGGTAATGGGTAATGGGCAATGGGTCATTATAATTGGAAATTGTAATTGGTAATTGGTAATTGTAATTGGTATTTTGTAATTTTGTCTGGGAGGCATAACTTCTATCTTTAGGGTGATGCACAGCGCACCTTGTCCCTATTAAATAGCGCTTCCAACCTCTCAATTGCAGGTTGATGCTGCACGCATTACCACCAGCGAGTAGCACATGAAACTACTTTTTGTATCTAGGGCTTTCATTCAATTGATAGTTAACCGCTTGAGGGCGACCTCTAACTGGAAGGAAGAGGATTGGAGTAATGAATAGTCTGATTTTAATTTTTCCTTACAAGGGAGAGGCTTTCAACCAATTATTTCTGGCAATTGATAAATAGTAAGTAAAAGTCAATAGCCAACATTCAATAGTCAAGATTAAACTAACTAATGACTAATGACTGCTGACTATTGACTAATTACATTACCTGTTCAACTTCGGAGATTTCTGGGATGGCCTCGCGCAGGCGGCGTTCAATGCCCATTCTCAGAGTCATTGTGGAACTCGGACAAGAGCCGCAAGCTCCTTGCAGTCTCAGGTGTACGACTGGGCCGTCGATTTCTACCAGTTCGACGTTGCCGCCGTCGGATATCAGGTAGGGGCGCATTTCATCGAGAACTGTTTCGACGTTATCTCTGGTTAGTGCTAGTGTCGTCATATTTTGCCTCAAAAATTATTCGTACAATTGACTTAGTTCGATCGTACCGTTACTTGCCGGTGAACTACCAGACGCTGACCGATACGGCGGTACAGTGCTGGCTTCCTGATTCAACGGGGATAGCGTCCAACAAAACCGAAGTTTTGCCTCTTCGACTTACATCCCCTCCACAGGCAGAAGCGCTAGTTCCTAACGCCAAAATCCGCAAGGCTTCATTTCTAATATTGATTGCTGCATTTACATCACGGTCATGGTGAGTACCACAATACTTGCAAGTCCATGCTCTGACATCAAGGCTGAGATTATCAACTCGATTCAGGCAAACATGGCAAGTCTTTGAGCTAGGGAACCATCGATCAATTTCGATATATTGTTTTCCTTCACTTTCAGCTTTGTATTTCAGCATTGTGCAGAACATACCCCAGCCAACATCACTAATCGATGAAGCTAGATTAGGATTTTTAACCATGCCTTTGATGTTGAGATTTTCTACTGCAATAACTTGGTTTTCGTTGACTATCTTGCGGGATAGTTTGTGCAGAAAATTTTCGCGACATCTCGCAATTTTGGAGTGAACTTTTGCCACTGCCAATCTTGCCTTTTTACGGTTCTGACTACCTTTATTTTTACGAGAAAGTCTTTGCTGTTTGCGCTTTAAGTTCTGCTGATGCTTGACAAAGAATTTAGGATTATCAAACTTAGAGCCATCACTGGTAATCGCAAAATGAGTTAGTCCAACATCAATACCAATAGATTTATCCACTGGTACTAATTCAGGATTAGCTTTGCCATCATCAACCAAGACAGATACGAAGTATTTACCGTCAGGATTGCGAGATACTGTGACCGTTTTGATATCGCCATCAAAATCACGATGGCGCTGACAATGAACTAATCCAATCTTAGGCAGATTAATCTTGTCACCATCAAACTTGACGTTTTGGGGATAGCTAATCGACTGCCTACCATGCTTTGATTTAAATTTAGGCAACATTGCCCTCTTATCAAAGAAGTTTTTGTAAGCAGTGGACAAGTTCAAAGCTACAACTTGCAAACATTGAGAATATGGATATTTCAACCATTCATACTCTTTCTTGAGAGCAGGAAGTAAACCTTGTATGTATCCTCTAGTCAATCCCTTACCAGTATTTTTATAGGTTTCTTGACACAGGTTTAGCGCATAGTTCCAAAACCATCTCGCACAGCCAAATGACTTTGCAAGCAAGCTTTCTTGCTCACTTGTGGGATAGATTCTGTATTTATACGCTTTATACATTTATCAATAATGTAGAATACTGATAATATTATAGCAGATAGAATTGATATTGATTCGCTGTCGCTCAATTTGTTTTCTGGCTCGCTTTCATCCCGTCACTCATCCTTGTAAACGGATAGAGTGCGGGACTTCCCGTTCGCGTTAGTTAAATCAAGTTGCGTCCGAGACACTAATCGCAAAACCCGCTTTCTCCAACAAAACGGATTTTGCAATTAATACCCGTTGCCAGAATTAATTCAACTTTAGGAGAGATTCTCACTCCAGTTGTCATCCGTGATTATCAACTCTGGAATCTTCAACGCGCAAATCGAAAAGGGTATAACCCTAGACTACTGCTGGTTCTAGCATTTTGACGTTGGAGTAGTTAAACTCGGTTGTCGTTTGTTGACCTTTTTCTTTCGATCGCACTACTTGCTTGGTCATGACATAATAGTCGCCTACTTTGTCAAAGGTATCTTCAAATTCCAGTTCTCTGATGATTTCGTTGGTTTCGGGGTTGCGGAAAACGGCGTCGTAGTGGCTCGCCAAAGAACCTTCGGGTGTCTCTAAGCTTTTGTGCGTGTCAATGACGAAAGCCATACGGCCCATCACCCGGCTGACTTGACAAATTGACAGACCTCGGATTTTATAATTCGAGCCCATTGAGTCGCCTTGCACTAAAATATCCACAGCGTCGGTACTGTCCTTCTCGCCGAGGGTGAAGCTGTTTTTGCCGTGGGATTTTTCAAATGTCGATCGCTTGCGGTGGGTAACAATGTCGCGCATTTGGGTGTAAACGCTCTGCTTTACTTCCTCATCCGCAATGCCACTGACTTCCACTGTCATGTCTGGTTTAATGGAAACATGACCCGTATATACTTCGTCGCCTTGTTTGAGTTCAATATCGGCGCTGTAACCGGGAAAGTTGGCATCCCAGGTGTAACGGTGTTCGTAAGCAGCGCGAAACAAATCGCGAGCGTTGGCTGGCTCTGTCATAAATCTCTCTTTCTATTTACACCCATCTAGTTTAGCGTAACCGCTCCAAGCCCCGCACGGCATGGGCGGGTTGCCGACTCTCGCAGGTTCCCGAATGGGCTGCTGACGCTAGGCTATTAACTTTACCGCCACAAAAATTCACTTTCGGTCTCAGTTGCTATGATGTCAAAATAAAGTCACGCAGTCACTAACCCCGGCCTAAAAGGGACGGGGCTTGTAGGGAAGCCAAGCCATAGGTGAAACACAAGCGCAAGTAGGACTAGACACAGGTTGAGAAGCCTAATTAGGTAACTGGGAATGGCATCCCGAACAACGTAGTAGACGCCTCCCTAATCCACTACCTCTTGGTTACTGAATGTCGAAGGGATTTACACAACTAGGCTTACCGCCAAATACTATGCGATCGCGGGCTGCAAGTCTTGAAACGGCAATTGTCCCGTCGAAAGTATATTACAAGAGTACACCGAGTCAAGCAGTCCCAAGGCGGTAGTAAAACTGTAAAGCCGTCCTAAAAGGACGGGGTTTAAACGCATTTTTCTGATGGCGGGTGATTAAGATCGCGATCGATCGCCATACATCACTCTTAGTTATGGGTTATCTTAAAAAAAACTTCTGTCCGCTTTTTAGAGTTTTCACCTGTGGCAACTATTAGATTCCCTAATTAATAAAATGCTAGAAACAATTTACAAATACCTAGAAACGTTGCAGGAACAAGTTAAGCATTTACCACCTCCCCAACAGGCAATTTTAATAAAAACTGTGGAAACTCTGTCAACTTCTTTGCAGGAAATGGCAACCAGCCGCCAGTTTGAAAGTGCGACAAATAACGCGGCAAAGTTAGTTGAGGCGGAAAATTTAAATCGTCTTTTGGAACGCACTGTCGCCCAGCAAGCGGCGCAACTCAGAAAGCTACAGGAGCAGTTGAACGAAGAAATCAACCAGCACCGCCGGGATAATAAAGCATTAACTAAAAGCGAAGCCAAACTTCAGGCTGCGCTCCGTAATTCTCCAGATATAATTAGCATTGTCGGCTCCGACGGGCGAGTCCGATATCACAGCGCAGCCCTAGAGAGAGTTTTGGGTTACAAGCCAGAAGAGAGAATTGGCAAGTTTCATGGCGAGTTGATCCATCCAGACGATTTGCTGAGTTGGAAGGCATACTTTGGCAAGTTGCTAGAATTTCCTGGAGTTGGGGCGACAGTTGAATATCGCAAACGCCACGCTGACGGTTCTTGGATCTACTTGGAGTCGATCGGCAACAGTTTGCTTCACGATTCTAGCGTGCAGGGAATTCTGATTGCTTCCCGGGAAATTGAGGGACGCAAGCAAGCAGAAAGCGCAGTCTTGGAGTCGCAACGGCACTACAAAATTATGTCACAAATTACTTCGGATTTTGCCTATTCTTTCAAGGCACTTCCCAACGGTAACTTTGTTTGTGAGTGGGTAACGGAAGCCTTGGCGCGCGTGAGCGGTCATCTCCCTGAAGAATTAACTGCCTCGGGCTGGTGGAGTTCAGATATCGTTCACCCTGATGACAGGGAAATGTTGATTAAACAATTAGAAGGCTGTACTTCTAGAGGTATGGGGGTCAATGAGTATCGAATTGTTAACAAAAATGGTGGTGTGCGCTGGGTGCGAGACTGCTGGCAAGCGGTGTGGGACAAAACTGAAGGGCGGGTTGTTCGTTTGTGGGGCGCTTGTCAGGAAATTACCGATCGCAAACAAGTAGAATTGAAACTGCAACTCGTTAACAAAGTTTGGCAAGCCCAGATTGCATCGGCGCCGCTGGCGATTAACTGTACCGGCAATGACGGCCGCACCCTTGTCTGGAACCGCGCCGCCGAAGAACTTTTTGGCTGGACTGCTGCTGAGGTTTTGGGCCAACCATTGCCGAATATTCCTGAAGGACAAAAGCAAGATTTTTACGCGCTGCTGAAATCTGCGGGTAATGGCAAGCCGGAAAACGGTTTGGAAGTGTCTTTGCCCAAAAAAGACGGTAGTTCGATCGACCTTTGGCTGTTTGCCGCACCCGTACAAGATGCAGGCGGCGAGACAGTCGGCAGTATCAACATATTTTCTGACCTTTCAGAACGCAAGCGCATAGAGGATGAGCGCCAAAAACTAGCATCCCTGAAAAATATGGAAGAACCTTTTTGGGCCCGCTATGTCAGCCCTGCAAAAACCAAGAAAAAAAATGGGGATAACTAATTCTATCAAGCACAAGTAAAAAATATTAAAATTGCGAAGCTGCAATCTTCTGCTGGCGATATCATCTCCGTTCAACAGTTGACAGTTGACCGCTTGACAGTTTGAGAGCGACCTCTACCTAGAAGGAAGAGGATTGGAGTAATGAATAGTCTGATTTTAATTTCTCCCTCAAAGGGTTCCGGCATTCAACCAATTTTTTCTGGTAAAATAGCCGTTGCAGATTTGTAGTCAGGAAGGCCGTATTCTGAGTTTTTTGAGGACGGACTTCCTCACTACAAAGCTATGCTATCGGTCGATCTATCCCACATAATATCATAATAAATACACCCTGATTCTACCTTTATTATTTGCTATGCTGTGCTAGACACAACCCTAATGACCTAAAAATAATTTAGTAACCAGCTATCGAAGTTCTTGAAAAAATCTATAGCAATCAGAGCGGATTGGCACAAGATAAAAACCTTTTTGTCTGGCTAGACTCCTTGTTGAACAAGGATTTAAATTTTTCTAGAACTAGCAAATAAATTAGTATTGCTATATTGCTATATAGATGCAAGTGTCACATTTTCCAGGCAGAAGACTTGTGTGCCCGATCAATACTCTAGTTTTTGAATGCGGGAATTGCATCTTTACTTGTTTAGAGATTTTTTTTGACTCCTCAAAGCGTCTAACTCTATGTGAGCCTGACAAGCTTTACTTGACTGAATGGAATCTAATACATTACCAATTACCTTGGAAAGATGGAGAGCCGAACGGTGAGCTTCTTGGATAAAAGCTCTTTCCTCTATTGGATCGTCGGCCATATCATCTACAGTTAGTTGTAGATAGCCGATGATGTGATTTAGTGGAGTTCGCAGCTCGTGGGATGCGGTTGACAAAAACTCTTTTTTAAACTGGGACAGTTCTTTTGTTCGCTGGCTGCGCTCTTGGTAGAGGGTGGCTAGGGCGATCGCACTTCCGACTTGATCCGCAACTTCTTCTGCGAATTCGATCTGGGCTTGAGTCCAAGATCGATCGGCATTACCATCATTCTCCGACAAGTTGCCCTGGCACCGGTGCAACTTAATTATGCCATTAGGTTGCTGTTGATAAGCGGTAGCGACCACTAGCACCGAATGTCGCTCAAAAGGGTCATCGGCTGCGAAGGGCTCCACGACCACCGGTTTTAGGGTCTCTAGAGCTTGAGTGATATGAGGTGCTGACGTGAGCGAGATTTCCACTCCCAGCATAGGTATAAATGGTTCTTGGCAGTATTCAGCAGCCACTTTGACTTGCTGGCTAGAACTTTGATAGGGACAAATGACGCAACGGCTGACACCTAATGTTTGTCCGAGAGAGTTAACTGTTTGTTGCCAAATGGTATCGAGATCCAAAGTTCGACGAATCTTTCTGCCAATTTGGAGCAAAAGTTTTTGCGATTGAGCTGATACTTGCTGATTCATAGCAACCCTTGTTCTACTACTAAACTGGCAAAAGTCTACCACTCCACTAACACAGCAGAAATTTACTTAATTTACCAGACGCAAACTGTCCAAACAGAGGCTTGCGTAATTACACTTAAATGTTCCCACAGTTAGTCAAAAAATAGTATATCTTTTTAGTATCTTTACAATCTCTTTATGATTCTCACATAAAACTAGAAGCGTCAAGTCTTCTTAACAAAACTTTACAATAGGGCTGTGGAAGTTAAATCAGTCCTATGGGTGGGCATTCAGTTCTGGTAAGGTTAGGGATTTTTGCGGGGGTTTATTCGCAGGTGTGAGCCGCGAAGAGACAGAGCGAGACGATCTGTTGTCCTACCCCCCCCCAATGCCATTGATGCGAATTCTGCGTGGGTTCGGTAGCGGTGGGGCGATCGGTCTGAGTGGAAAACACCGAAGGAGGGAGATTGGTGGCGGACAAGGTAAAATTTGATACTGCGGCGGGCAATATAACTGTGTTTTTAGGGAAATAGCCAATTATCAATGATTTTTATGCGCTAATTTGTAATTAGGGATACACCGATCCCGATATTATGAAGTGAGTGATATATAGCCTTTCTAGCTCCCATATGAGGTACTCACGGCCATTGGTTTGTAGCATTAGGCGAAGCGAAACGGAGGGATGGGCCAAACGGGAGCATCTCAGTTTTGCTTTTTACAATGCTCGCACTGTAAAAAGAAATGTTTGTTGCAAAAATGAGATGCTCCCGGCCAAACAGGGCATGGGGCATACCTCACTTTTTAGTGAATCATACCTAAATTCAGCAACGCCACAGCCGGGAAGTCCAGCGCCCTACCTATAAAATCCGTGAGCGTCGGGATCAAAGGCGAGCGAGTTGACGATTACAGCCGAGCCGCATAACGCGCAGCGTTTGAGGTTTGAGGCTGGATGAGAAAACGAGCCAACTTATTGACAACCGCAAAATCCTTGTGTTAGTTTTTTATCACAAACACCGATAGCCGATAAATACCGAAAGCTTACAAGTTCCGAATCTATCCCAGCGCCCACCAGCAACAGTATTTTGCTGGTGATGAGAGGCTGTTGTCGATGGTTTTGGAACTATAGTTTGAATAAGAGCCAAGCAACCTGCAAGGAAACTGGCAAGGGATTGAGCAGATTGGCTATCCAAGGTATGCTACCAGCGCTCAAGAAGGAATACCCTTGGTTGAAAGATGGGGCATACTCACAAAGCTTGCAAGTAGTAGCACTGAATCTATCAACTGCTTACAAAAACTTCTTTGAGAAACGTGGTGGGTTTCCTAGCTTCAAATCCAAGCACAACAGGCAATCTGTCACCTATCCCCAGAATGTGAAAATTCTGGAGGACACTATAAAATTTCCGATTATTGGTGAAGTCAAAGCCAAGATTCATCGCCAGTATGATGGCACGATCAAAACTGTAACGGTATCCCAAAACCGAGATGGTGCGTATTTTGCATCGGTACTTGTTGATGATAAAATTGGCACTCCAGATGCTAATATCGAAGGAAAAGCAATTGGCTTAGATGTTGGGCTAACTGATTTCTTGGTCACGTCTGACGGCTCTAAGTACAAGCATCCTAGAGCAACTGCTAAACATCGTAAAAATCTGAAGCGCAAGCAACAGAAGCTAAACCGAAAAGTCAAAGGCAGTAACCGACGGAATAAAGCCCGGAAGTTAGTAGCCAAGGTGAATTCTAAAATCAAAAGAGTGCGTGAGGATTTTCTGCACAAGCTATCCCGCAAGATAGTAAACGAAAACCAAGTAATTGTAGTAGAAGATCTAAATATCAAAGGAATGGTAAGAAACCATTGCCTAGCCAAAGCTATCTATGATGCTGGCTGGTCCATGTTTGGAACAATGCTTAAGTATAAAGCCGAGGCAGAAGGCAAGGTCTATTTAGAGATTGACCGATTCTTTCCTAGCTCCAAAACTTGTAACCATTGCTTGTTCAAAGTTTCTGAAATGAATTTGAAAATACGCCAATGGAAATGTCCTAAGTGTGATGCTGTGAATGATAGAGATATCAACGCAGCGCTAAACATTAGAGACGAAGGCTTGCGGTTTTTGGCGTTGGGAATCAGCGCTACTGCCAGTGGACGCAATGTAAGTCAACCCGGAAGAATCTCGGTTCTCTCGGATGCTGTTGCGGTTGAAGCTGGAAGCCCACTCTCTACCGCAAGGTGAGAGTTGGGTAATTCACAGAGCGGTTCTTGATAAAGTGGCACAGTAAAAGTAACAGTCGATCCGAGTCCCTCCCCCATACTGTAAAAATTTACTGTACCACCCATGGCTTCTACCAGTTTTTGAGAAATAGCCAATCCCAAACCAGTGCCGCCGTATTGCCTGGTACGAGCGCCGTCCACCTGAAAAAATGACTCAAATAATTTATATTGCTTGTCTAGAGAAACCCCAATGCCAGTATCCGCAACTCGGATTTTGACAATTCCGGGTAACTCCTGGTTGTTAACAGTTACTTTTTTCTTAATAACTTCGGCACTGATGCGAATTCCGCCTTCCTTGGTAAATTTAATCGCATTTCCGGTGAGGTTCAAAATTACCTGAAGCAGGCGTTGGTAGTTGGCATACAAAATAATCTCATCTTCGGCGGCTGGTGTTTGGATTTGAAATTGCAATCGCTTTTCCTGCACTTGAACTCGTGTAAAATTCTCCACTTGCTGCAAAAGTTCGCCGAGTTTGACTGGAGTGAGGTCTAACTCCATTTTGCCAGCTTCGATTTTAGCGATATCTAAAATATCGTTAATTACATTGAACAAGTGTAATGCCGATTGATAAGCTTCTTCGATAAATTGGCCCGCTTCTTCGGGGTCATCTGCCATGCCATCCATCACCAGTTTCAGGAAGCCGAGGATGCCGTTGAGGGGGGTGCGGAGTTCGTGGGAAGTATTGGCAAGAAATTGACTTTTAAGTTGGGAAAGAGCGACGGCTTCGGCACGGGCTTGTTCTAATTCTTGGTAAAGTGTAGCGTGGGCGATCGCGCTGCCGACTTGAGCGACTAACTCGCGGGCAAATTCGAGTTCGACAGGACTCCATTTCGGGGAATTGCCGCAGCGGTGCAAACATATCAGGGCATTGGGTTGGTCTTCATAGAAGGTAGCTGCTACGAGTACGGAATGGCGATCGAAGCGATCGACAATGGGGGAGGCGTAATCGACTGCTACGGGTTTTAACGTGGCTAAAGTTTGAATCCAGCCCGGCTGTTCGGCTGCGCGCAGTTGTAATCCCAGCATCGAAGAGTAAGGTTCTTGGCGGTACTCAGCTACTACTTTAAAAGTTTTCGATTGGAGATTTTCGATTTGATCGGCAGACAGCGGGGGCGATCCATCGCTGGCAATTGAGTGTTGCAATTCTGCTGCTAGATCTGGATAGTTTTGCTGATTTTCTGAGATCGGGAAGGGGGAAATTTCGAGGTTTTCGCTGTCTTTTTTGGAGGAACAGATGATACAGCGGCTCGCGTTCAAAACTTCACCCAAACTGTTAACTGTTTGCTGCCAAATTGTCTGTAAATCGAGGGTTCTGTGCAGGTTTTGAGCGATTTGGGAGATGATTTTGCGATCGATTTCCGAGTAGGTAGTGAGCGGTCTACCGATGAGGCTGGCTGGATACAGCATTTGTTGGCTGGCGTCGGAGGAAGATGGCAAAGCTGGATATGCCATGAATTCTGGGGAATCTGCCGACAATTGTACGGGTTTGTCCGACAGCAGCCTGCCCATAACTAAGACTTTTGTAGCTTTACCGTTGGAGTCGATCGCCGGAGTGACTGTCAAATCGAAGAGAAAATATTGTTCTGCGTGGCAAAATGGATAGCTAAACCTTTGGGGGACAAGGGTTTCGAGCGCCCGCCGCAGGCGTTCGAGATAAGGTGCAGGGGCAATGGGTTGCAGGGTTTCGCTGAGGGGGCGATCGACAATTTCTTCTGCTGTGAGGTTGTACTCCTCGGCTTTTTGCCAGTAAAAAGACAGATATCGACCCCTTGCGTCTTGGGTAAATACTAATTCTGCCCCTAACTCTTGAAAAAATGCTGTAGAGGCGAGGCTCGATCGCCGGAAATCTGTGTTAGAGTCCATCAGATTAGGGGGATAAAAGTAATTCTGATTTTGAGTATTGAGTTTTTGATTTAAAATTTAAAACTCAAAATTGTTTTGGGTTGCGATAATTAAGATGTCAGCTATGGTAGAAGCAATAAGGAAGAGTTGAGAGTGGACATTTGATGGTTGACAGAAGAACCCGAAAAGCCGGTCGTTAGGTTGACAGAAGAGCCCGATCGCGCAAGACAAGGGTTAACAGAAGGAAGAAGGAAGAAGGAATAATCCCTTTCGGTTTTTTTCAGCTAAGCCGTATAAGTCGCTCAAGCTAAAAAGATGGAAGATGCAAGATTGAACAAGCAAGATGCAATCGAGCGCATTAGTTTTCGCAATTAATGAATTCCCCACCATCGGGTACGGTGGCTATATTAATTGACTGCAAAGTAGTTGGCTTTTTATTGAATGATTCACAGGTCGAGACTCGAAACTCAGAACTCTTTTAGACTTCTACTACAGCATTTTTAGTTATCAATAATTTCCCCAAAAATTAATTTATAACTCAACTCAAAACTCAAAACTATTTGTTGTCAGCAGTTTTCGGTAATTTAAAAATACAACTTAAGATGTAGGAATTAGTAGTCTGCACATATTCACGATCGAGTTTAAAAATTCCGCCAAAAGTTGAGGCTGCCAAAAACTCAAGTCGGGGACTGGCGATCGCATTTTTGCCGTCACAATAGAAAAGCTGCTTTTAGTTAGCCAATATTGCTCCGAACCACCTGTATTTCGCCCGGAAATCTGCCGGAGTTATCTCGCCGGAGCTCGGACGATCTAAATTTCACACCCAGAAATTTTATGCCCAGCAGATTTGTGCGCGCCGTAGGAGGGCGAGACAGGAGACAACCTCAGTCGTTCCACTCGCCGCGGGGCGGGACTGGGGGGGTGCGACGCAAACTCATAGCCTGATCGTCTTCGCGACGCTCGCCTCTGAGCCACTGCTTGATTGCGGTTTCAATGACTTTGCTGGGGTCATTTGTCAAGTGCTTAATTTGGTCTAGCAGTTCAGAATCGATATGGATAGACAGTTCCACTTTTTCTGACGAACTGTGGGAGTGTATACTTGACTCGCTCATACTTAAAAAATCCTAGTTTTAATTCTTAAGTTTCAATTCCTTCTAGGAATTTACGCCTTTTTGTTTTGAAGGAAGTGTTGTAAACTACCCCCACCATACCGCGTATAGCGGTATGGTGGGGGCTTTCAATAGCCCGCTCGACATCACTGCTCAAAGAACAGCAAAGCCCCGAACCTTTAGGCTGGTTTACAACAGCCCCAAGAGCCGAAATATTTTTCGCCCCGTTATAGTCAGCATCACCAACATAGCCACAGTGTCCACAAGCAAACTTCTTGCCTTTCCGATAAGATTCACCTCGAACAGGGTGGATATGGTTGCAATTGTGGCAAGTTTGCGAGGTGTGTCTCGGATCGATAAACAAGATTTTTACGCCATACTTTATCGCTTTGTAGATCAAAAATTGCCGTAACTGGAAAAACGCCCAACTATTGCTAAGTCTCCGCTCTTTTTTGCTGCGATTAAGGCTATTAGTTCGTTCTCTGATTCCGGTCAAGTCTTCCAACGCAATAGCTTGGCTACTCGATGTAGCTCTAGATATCAATCGGTGGCTGATGGTGTGATTTACCAATTCTTGGAAGCGTTTTTCCTTTCCCGATAACCGTTTCAACAATGCCCGACATCTGCGTCGAGAACTGCGCGTGCCTCTCGTAGCTTTTTGTTGGATATCCGCTCTAAGTTTGGCGTAATGATTCCTAATTCTAGTAATTTCTTTACCGCTAAATTTACCCCCTTCAGAGGTAACAACAATGTCAGTTCGACCCAAATCACACCCCAAAACCTTGTCGGTTTCGATTGGTTCTGGGGGGACAGATTCAAGCTGAATATTCAGATAGTAAGTACCATCTTTGCGTTTTACCAACGTGGCTGTTTTAGGAACTTGTCCTTTCAACAATCCAAGCTGATAGTTGCCGATCGCCAGCTTAAACCGCTCTCTACCGTCAATAGTGGTCAAGCTTACAGTCCAATCTTTCTCCCTAAAAGAGAAAGTACGGGGGTCGTAAGTTGCACTGGTTGGGGCAAAGTTTTTAACTGGCTTGCCATCTTTTTTAGCTGTCTTCCTATTACCAGAAACTCGTCTAATTGCATGAATAGCCAACTGAGCAGACAAGCCGAATCTAGCTCTGACATCGTGATAAACCAAGGACTGCATCGCCAACTCGTTTGTCAAAGTTGGAGGGACAGTCTGGTTCACGTATTCGCAAGCAGCAGCAAACGCCAAGAGTGTAGAATCGATTTTTGTCGATTGCTCTGGTGCTACTTCGAGCTTGCAAGATACTGTCAGGACTTGTTTCATGATTCCATTATATTTCAATGCGTGAAATTTTGGCAAGAACAAGGGATTTGTTCGCTTTCTCATGCACCGCCTAGGAGTGTCGAGAGCTGCCAAGAGTCGAAACAGTCGGCGGTGCAATCGTCTTCTGACACGAATTCCTCCCAGCGCTCACTCCCGGTACAGGTAGATCGGGGGACTCTTTCTGTTCGAGTTGAAGGAAGTGATGCCTTATCCCTAGTAGAGATGCACAGCGGCTCAAAACCTGTATTTTTTACACCCTTGCCGCCCCGCTTCCGTCATTTGACCAAATTATCTGCTTCTTGTCAAGCGCTAGCAACTTCTCACCAATATTTTTCAGTTTGCTATCCGCCTCTGTAGAGTAACTTGACGCCAAAAATGGGTACAAGCGCCGGACAATCGTGGTGCTCGGCCCAAAATTTTAGACCCCTGCTCCAGATCCCAGATTTATCGGTTGCGGAGTAAGTTGAAAATCGTTCTCCTTTTTCGAGCTCGAAGTTCGCGCTCGCTCAAGTCTCACGCCACAGTCTCAAATCTCACATCTAAATCTGTTGTGCACCCCGAAGTCTAAAATCTCTAATCTCAAATGGACTGGGCTGGAAGTTTGATGCGGGATGCTGCCGATCGCCTTTTTCTCAACTGTTCCAGAGTTTTCTGTCAAACAACAGAGACAAAACTTTTTCTAAGGAGGGCTGCTAGGCTGGAGGAGGCGATACAAAATAGCATAAATACAAGGTATTTGTCAACCCACAACCGAGAAAAATTTAAATTCTATAGCGCGTCGCGTGAGAACCCCGGTCTTTCAAGCCGGTATGAAACGCAGTTGCAGCCTTTAGACTGCGAGTAATCTATGTTATCAGGAAATTGGGTTTTAAACCCCGTCCTTTTAGGACGGCTTTAGTTGTAAACCTTTGTTACAATACCAGCCCATCTTGTGCTGAAAGATCTAGCATAAGGTAGGGGGCCAAGCCATGCTAGTTTTTGAGTTCAAAGCTTACGGAAAATCCAGTCAGATTGCAGCAGTAGATGAAGCGATTCGTACAGCACAATTTGTCCGCAATAGCTGTTTGCGCTATTGGATGGACAATAGAAAAATAGATAAGTACGACTTAAACAAATATTGTGCCGTGCTGGCTAAAAATTTCCCATTTGCCGACGAACTTAACTCTCAAGCTAGACAAGCTAGTGCTGAAAGAGCCTGGTCTGCTATCTCCCGATTCTATGACAACTGTAAAAAAGGTCTTGTCGGGAAAAAAGGGTATCCCAAATTTCAGAAAAACTGTCGCTCAGTTGACTATAAATCAACTGGATGGAAACTTGCGGATGACAGGAAGTCAATCAAATTCACCGACAAAAAAGGGATTGGTAAACTCAAATTAAAGGGAACACGGGATTTGCATTTCTATCAAATCACCCAAATCAAACGGGTAAGATTGGTAAAACGTGCAGACGGCGTGTATGTCCAATTCTGTGTCGATGTCGATCGAAAGGAAAACACAGAGCCTTCTGGAAATACCATCGGATTAGACGTTGGTTTGAAGGAATATTACACCGATTCAAACGGTGTAATGGTTGAAAATCCTAAATTCCTCCGAAAAAGTGAGAAAGTTCTCAAACGTTCTAGTCGTCGTGTTTATAGAAAAGTTAAGGGTTCAAAAAATAGAGGAAAAGCTAGACAGATTTTAGGGAAACGCCACCTCAAAATAAGTAGGCAACGCAGAGACCATGCAATCAAACTTGCAAGGTGCGTAGTTCAGTCTAACGACTTGATAGCTTACGAAGACTTGAGGATTAAAAATATGGTAAAAAATCATTGTCTGGCTAAGTCTATTAATGACGCATCTTGGTATCAGTTCCGTATTTGGATTGAATACTTTGCTAAAGTATTTGAGAAAGTAACGGTGGCGGTAAATCCGCAGTATACTAGCCAAGAATGCTCTAGTTGCGGTGCAATTGTCAAGAAGACACTATCCACGAGAACCCATGTTTGTAAGTGCGGTTGTGTAATGGATAGAGATTTTAACGCAGCTAGAAATATCCTGAGTCGAGGATTGGGTACGGTAGGGCATACCGGAACCTTTGCGCTTGACGCAAGCAACGCTTTGGGAGAATCGACCTCTACTTTGGCTGGAGAAATCCTGTCTAAGCAAGTTGGCTCGTAGATTAAAGAATCCCCACGCCTTTAGGCCCGGGAGTGTCAAAATACAACAAAAGTCAATCTTTTGCCGATAGGTTTTATGACAAACGTTCCTGTATCTCGCATTCGTAATTTTTCGATTATTGCTCACATCGACCACGGAAAATCGACTTTGGCCGATCGACTGTTGCAGGCGACTGGGACGGTGAAGGCACGGGAAATGAAGGAGCAGTTTTTAGACAATATGGATCTCGAACGCGAACGTGGCATTACGATCAAGCTGCAAGCGGCTCGGATGAATTACACTGCCAAGGACGGTCAGGAGTACGTGCTAAATCTGATCGACACTCCCGGACACGTAGACTTTTCCTATGAGGTTTCGCGATCGCTCGCTGCTTGTGAAGGGGCGCTGCTGGTGGTAGACGCATCTCAAGGCGTGGAAGCACAAACCCTGGCAAATGTCTACCTTGCCTTGGGAAATAATTTAGAAATTATTCCGGTTCTAAATAAAATTGACCTGCCGGGGGCGGAACCGGAACGGGTTAAAGGGGAAATTGAAGAAATTATCGGTCTGGACTGTAGCGGGGCAATTGAGGCTTCTGCTAAGGAAGGAATTGGTATTGATGATATTTTGGAGGCGATCGTGGAATTGGTGCCGCCGCCGCAGGATACTGTTGATAAACCGCTGCGGGCGCTAATTTTTGATAGTTATTACGATGCTTATCGCGGGGTTATTGTGTATTTCCGGGTGATGGACGGAAGTGTCAAAAAGGGCGATCGAGTGTTGTTGATGGTTTCGGGGAAGGAATATGTCATCGATGAATTGGGCATCTTGTCACCGACGCAAGTACAAGTAGACGAACTGCACGCGGGGGAAGTGGGTTATCTGGGCGCGGCAATTAAGGCGGTAGCTGATGCTCGCGTTGGGGATACGATTACTTTGGTCAAAAAGCCTGCACCGGAGCCTTGGCCGGGTTATACGGAGGCTAAGCCGATGGTTTTTTGCGGCTTGTTCCCGATCGATGCCGACCAATTTCCTGACTTGCGGGAAGCTTTGGAAAAACTGGAACTCAACGATGCGGCGCTTTCCTATGAACCGGAAACTTCTAGTGCGATGGGATTTGGTTTCCGGTGCGGTTTCTTGGGTTTGCTGCACATGGAAATTGTGCAGGAAAGATTGGAGAGAGAGTACAATTTGGATTTGATTGTTACGGCTCCTTCTGTGGTTTATCAAGTCACAACAATTAAGGGAGAAGTGTTAACAATTGACAATCCGAGTCACTTGCCAGATCCTCAATATCGGGAGAAGATTGAGGAACCTTACGTGCGGGTAGAAATGCTGTCGCCAGAAACCTATGTGGGCGCGCTGATGGAGTTGTCTCAAAGTCGGCGGGGCATTTTTATGGATATGAAGTATCTGAGTCAGGGGCGGACTACGTTGGTTTATGAGTTGCCTTTGGCGGAGGTGGTGACGGACTTTTTCGATCAGATGAAATCGCGATCGCGCGGTTATGCAAGTATGGAGTATCACATCATCGGTTATCGCGAAAATCCGTTGGTGAAATTGGACATTTTAATTAACGGCGATCCGGTAGATGCTTTGGCGATGATCGTGCACCGGGATAAGGCTTACAATGTGGGCCGCGGCTTGACGGAAAAACTGAAGGAGTTGATTCCCCGCCACCAGTTTAAGGTGCCGATTCAAGCGACTATTGGCGCGAAGGTGATTGCTTCCGAGCATATTCCGGCTTTGCGGAAGGATGTGCTGGCGAAGTGTTACGGCGGCGATATTTCGCGGAAGAAGAAGCTGCTGCAAAAGCAGGCGAAGGGTAAGAAGCGGATGAAGTCTGTGGGTACTGTGGATGTGCCGCAGGAAGCGTTTATGGCTGTGCTGAAGCTCGATCGCGATTCGTAATTTGTCTGTAGGTGCGATCGTCTTTAAGGGCGATCGCACTTTTGTACAAGTCACCCGGCGGTTGAAACCGCGGCTATACAAACGAAGTCCGCCTCCGCGGACTAAGAGATTAACGGAGTATTTAAGCCTGGTTTAGTATCGGTTATAATTAAGAATATAATTGTTCCTTGGATTTACTATTATGACTGCCAAAATATTACTGAAGCCGTCGGACAAATTAACAGATATTTTCTTAACAGCCATCATCGAACAGGAAACAGAGGGAAAATATCAAGCGATGGTTTTGGGTTTACCTGAATGTCAAGCTGAGGGAAATACTCGCGAAGAGGCGATCGCAAATCTCAATCAGATTGTCACAAATCGCTTAGAAAAAGCCGAACTAATTTCGCTAGCAATCCAAGAGCAAAAACCCGATCGCCCAGCTTTGACAGTCCTGATCGAGCAGGAAACAGAGGGAAAGTATCAAGCGATGGTTTTGGGTTGGGCTGGATGCAAGGCTGAGGGTAATAGCCGAGAAGAAGTTATTACCAATATTAACTTAGTTGTGGGCGATCGGCTCGAAAAAGCTGAACTCATTTCTCTGAAAATAAAACCACCAAAACCAGAGCATCCTTGGATGAAGTTTGCTGGAATGTTTAAAGACGATCCAGAATTCGATGAGATGCTGGAGGATATACAGCAGCTTCGGCGCGATCGAGATGTGGAAATGGAAGAGTATTATCGGAAAATGGATGCGGAGGAAGCAGTCAAGTGAGTTTTTGGGTACTAGATACAGATCATGTGTCACTTTTTCAACAAAATCATCCTGTTTTAACTCAACGAATTAATACAGCTAATCCCGAAGAGATTGGTGTCACTGTCATTACATTGGAGGAACAGTTTTATGGCAGACTCAATGTGATTAGACGGGCTAACTCACCAGAGAAACTGATATCAGCTTATGCAAAGCTGAGTGCTACATGGAACTATTTCGCAACTGTCAATTTGCTGGATTTTGGTCTGGATGCTTCTAATTGTTACGCTGAGTTGTTGCGTCAAAAAATTCGCGTCGGCACTCAGGATTTAAGAATTGCTGCTATTGCGCTTTCTAAAAATGCTATTCTGGTGACGCGAAACCGGCGGGATTTTGAGCGAGTACCCGGTTTGAAGTTTGAAGATTGGACTGTTGAGGAGTCGGGTGAGGGATGAAGTGCGATCGCACTTTTGGACATCAAGGGCGATCGCACTTTTGCAAATAAACCATCAGAGATTACTCATCATCATCCCGATCGTCTTGAACTACCTTACTACCTAAAATTCCGAAAATCGCACCTACGCCCATATTCCAAGTGCGATTGCAATTCTCAAAAATCCGTTCTCGTTGGGGAGATAGCTGAACTTCCGTACTAATCCAGAAAGACATCCCTCCAGACAAAAAGGTAATACAGACAACAGTTGCGAAGACGTACTCGAAAGGAGAGGGAGGTTGAGGAGAAGTGTTTTTAGGAGTCATTTTAGTAGATTTCGGTTGAGTTTTCATAATTGCTACCTTTTGATTGGTGATGCTTCAATCATAAAGGGCAAAAGCTTGAAAGCTAAGGTGTGTATGGGTTTTGTTGGTATGAGTTTGGTTGAGTTTGGGATGTGTTTGGTTGGCGAGCGTTTGCTACAATAGTTAAAAGTTTTGTAATTCAGCTATGCCACCGCAATCTATCAAAGCATCGAAGGCAGGAATCGAAAAAGCAGAAATGGTTCGCATAGATAAAGGCTGGAGTCGCCAAGACATAGCTGATCGTGTTGTGACGGGGGAAGGTAAAAGTGAACTCAAAGGCATCAGTCTTCAAACAGTTAAGACTTTTTTCAGATGCAACGGTGTCACCACCCAAAATTTTGTTGGAATTTGCAAGGCTTTAGGATTAGATTGGCAAGAAATTAAAGAATCCAATACAACTACGCATGGGGGCCCAGAAACCGGGTTTTTTTCACGAAAAGACCCGTTGCAGCCCGTAGATTCGGTAAAAAACCCGGTTTCTTCGATCGCAGTGGATGATTCCGATCGCAATAATCCGTTTATTCCCCAGCATGGCAAGATAGACGATCCGCGATTTTTCTTTGGCAGAGAACGAGAAATGCGGCGGGTGTTTGAGACACTGAATAGTGGTAGTAGTGTAGCAATTATAGGCGAAAGGGCGATCGGTAAAAGTTCTCTCCTACAAGCCATCTACCGAGAAGCACCAACTCAACTCCGTTATCCGCGCAAACCCATTTACATAGATTTGCAAATTGTTTGCAATGAAAATGACTTTCATGCTGATTTATGCTACCAAGCTGGTATTCCAAAAGCCAATGGTTTCGATCTGTCACGGGCTTTAGAATCGAACCCATTGCTGTTGCTTTTAGATGAAGTCGAAAATATGACATGGGATGGATTTACTAATCCAATACGCAGCTTTTTGCGCGGTTCAACTGAGGGATCTAACCCACCTTTGCGTCTAGTCGTCGCCGCCGAAACCTCTCTCGACATCCTATTTCCTGGAAAGAATATGACATCTCCTTTCAAAGGACATGAGGAAACTCTGAAGCAATGGGACGATCAAATCAGCCGCGAATTTATTGCTAGTCGCCTCCAGGCTGACTGGTTAACACCTGTTGACAAACCCGTGAATTTTACCGAGGCAGAAATTGCGGGTTTAATTGCTGAAAGTGGCGGCTATCCTCAGAAATTGATGCAATTGTGCTACAAAACTTATGCTGGTTATATCAACGATGCTAAATCACCCTAAAATAATGTATAAAGTCAGATATATGCGCGATCGCAAAATCCAATACCTTGTAGGGGCAGGTTCACCAACAACAATCGCCAACAACACACAAACTCATAAACCTGCCCTCCCCAGCCGAGATTCACATTCACATTTATCTTGTAGGGGCAGGTTCACCAACAATAATCGCCAAAAACAGACAAACTCATAAACCTGCCCTCCCCAGCCGAGATTCACATTCACATTTATCTTGTAGGGGCAGGTTCACCAACAACAATCGCCAACAACAGACAAACTCATAAACCTGCCCTCCCCAGCCGAGATTCACATTCACATTTTACCAATAAATTTGCGGTACATTTGTTTGGTTGGTGGGGTGGGGGCGGGTTTTTGAGATTGTTGATTTTTGTCATGAATGTTGGCGAACCCGCCCCTACAGCAATCATGGTTGATTTACTGGACACGATCTTAATCGCCAATATTTAAATTTATTCATACCAACCTATTTATGAATCAAAACCATCCCCCTATTCCTCGCTTAGATTTAGCTCCCAAACTGAAACGTCCTCTTTCTTTGTGGAATCCTTTAGACTACCTGCGATTGTTATATTGGGTGTTTTACTTTCCTCAAGCTTTGCGGTGGTATGTGTCTACCTTTGGTGGTGAATCTAGTTTACAAGATGCTAAAACCTGGCGAGAAAAGTGGGAGTGGTTGCGTCAAAATCGCGTCCAGCTTCAGTTCATTTTGCAAGCCTTGGTATTAATCATTGTTATTCCTATAGGTTTTAATTTACTTTTTGAACAAATAGGCATTCGTATCAATTGGTTGGGCGTGGCGTTGGGCGTGGCGTGGGGCGTGGGGTTGGTGACGTGGGGCGTGGGGTTGGGTGTGGCATCCGGTGTGGGGTTAGGTGTGGCATTCGGCGTGGTGTTGGGTGCGAACTACGGCGTGGTATCCGGCATGGCGTCCAGCATGGCGTCCGGCGTGGGGTTGGGTATGGGCTTGGGCGTGGGCTTGGGCGTGAGGTCAGGTGTGGGAGTGGGTGTGGCTTCCGGCGTAGGCGTGGGGGCGGGATTGGGTGTGGGCTTGGGCGTGTTGTCCGGCGTGGGGTCTGGCGTGGGGTTGGGTGTTGGTGTGGGCTTGGGCTTGGGCTTGGGCTTGGCATCGGGCGTGGCCATCGCACGTCCTGAAAATTGGCTTTTCGCTGTACCGTTTACCCTACTCCAACGTCAACAGCAAAACAGACAATTTCCTCACATTACCCCACTTCCCCTTCCCTACCTGTCTTCTCAAATAACTAATTGGCTGAGGCGGGATTGGGAAACAGGATTGCAAAACATTAACGAACTACTAAAATTTACGCTTCAGTTTATCCCAGTTGTTAAAGCTGTAAATCGCGTTCTAGAAGAGACACCAAAAGAGCAACTTATCTATCGCATCGCTCAATTATCACAAGATCCTTATGATTGGAATTTAGTGCGTTTTGCCTCAGCTTCTCTCAGTGAAGTAATGAAGTCACAAGCAGTAGCAGGTTTTTTCATCATCACACCTTGGAAACAACAAATTAAAGCTCGTTTTCAAACAGAAACTCGTTTAAATACTCCTGCCCGTGCCTCTGCCGCTGGTTTCTGGTATCTCCACGAACAAGAACCAGACAAAGCTACAGAAGCTTTCGCTGTAGTCCGAGATTTGCTTTATGGAGAGGAGATGTTGACCTTAGCGCAAATTATCACAGGTTTTCACCAAACAGCAGAACTAGCCGACATTGCTTCCCTAAAACTGCCACCTTCCCCAAATCCACCTCTGCTACGCGAGACTACTTGGCAAGCAATTGCCTCTCTACGGGGGGTAATTGCCGATGTTCAACTCGTTCAGAATAGCGTATCTCGTTCTGCCCCTTCCCTTGCCCTCAACCGAGCATTAGGTGAGCTTAACCATATACGAAAAAAAGCCGACACTATACCAAAGTCCGAACGAAATTTAATTATTACAATTGCCGAAAAATGGCTAGAAATATTACTGCCATTAACAGTAAAAATCGGAGATATTGCAATTACTCAACCTATGAGTAATCCCTATGTAATTGGCGATCCAGTCCAGCGCAATCTGTTTGTCTGCCGCGAAAATATCATCAGAGAGTTAGAGGAGTTGTGGGTACAGGGAAATAACCTGCAATCTGTGGCTCTCTACGGTCATCGACGCATGGGGAAAACTTCGATTTTGTTGAATGCTAGCAACTGTCTCGGAGCAAAGGTACAGGTGGCTTATGTCAATTTGCTGCGGGTGGGAGATTGCTCTCAGGGAGTCGGCGAACTGCTGATATTCATCACCGATGCGATCGCCAAAACAGTCAAGATTGCACCTCCAGCAGATAAAGATTTACTCGATTTACCCTATCTCACCTTTGGACGCTACATCGAACAAGTAGCAGCCAATATAGAAAGTGGATTGATCGTTGCTTTAGATGAGTTTGAAAAAATTGAAGAATTGATCCATGCTGGGAACATCAATCCAGACTTTATCGGCTTTTTGCGAGGAATACTGCAAATGAGTTCTAAAGTTGCCTTAGCTTTTGCCGGCTTGCACACTTTGGATGAAATGACCGGGGATTATTTCCATCCTCTTTTTGCTAGCATTATCCCCATCAAAGTCGGTTTCCTGAGTTTAGGTGCTACTCGCCAAGTTTTAGCGAATCCCGATGATGACTTTATCCTAGACTATAAACCAGAAGCACTCGATCGCATTTACGAACTAACTCACGGCCAACCCTACCTCACGCAACTGGTAGGATTCCTGTTAGTGCGCCTCTACAACGACCGAGTATTTGAAATGGGACGCCCCCGCGATCCAATTTTTACCATAGAAGATGTGGAAACTGTCATCAATGACCCGGAATTTTTCTCCAGAGGCCGCTACTATTTTACAGGAGTTTGGGGTCAAGCAGCCAAAGGCGCACCGCGACAACAGGATATTTTAAGAGCGTTAGCACCTCATTTAGCAGGATTGAATCTTGATAGCTTGACTCAAGCAACAGGGATGGATGAGACAAGTTTGCAGGAACCGCTGAAAACTCTGGAACGCCACGATGTTGTTAAAGAAATTAATGGTTGCTACTGTATTGCTGTGGAACTATTTCGCCGCTGGGTTCAGATGTCATTGGGAGAAAAGGGGTAGTTAACATTAGTTTGAACTAGAATTAAAAGCTCGAAACAGGTCAAATAAGCTCACCTTCACCCACTGAATCAATATGCAACTTACTTTCCTTCATTACCATAAAAAATTGCTTCTAAATCTTGATATCCACTCAACACCCGCACAATTTCAACTCCCTCACCAACAGCCCGATAAAATATCAAGTAATTCTCTACCGGAAAACTCTGCAATCCCGGCTCAAAATCATCCTGATTTCGCCCCATGTTTGGAAAATTAGCTAACAATTTGCACTGCTGCTTAATCGCTTGTGTGAGTCTCCTAGCAGAATCGGGGTTAAACTGGGCAATATAGCCTGCAATCTCCTTCATATCACGCTTTGCTGAAGGTGCTAAAATATACCCAGCCATTATCTAACTTCCTCTGTTGCTTGCATTTGAGCTTCTATTCGACAGATATCTGCCTCGATTTCATCAAATACTTCTTCGCCATCAATCCCTTCACCGCGATTTAATTCTTCTATTCCTACCTGAATTTTTTGTCTCAACTCAGCAACACGTTTCTCTCGAATGCGATCGCGATCCCACAACAACCGTAAAGATTCCCCTACCATCTCACTCACTGAGGAATATCTACCTTTTTTTACCTGTTCTTGGATTAACCGTTCGAGTTCTGGAGTCAAAGATATATTCATCACAATTTGCTCAGCTATCGATAATTTTATGATACCGCTTTTCATATCAGTTGCACAGTTTAATCCTTACTTTTTAGCAGGCTTAGCTAAAATGAAGTGCGATCGCCCTTACTGCCAAAAGTGCGATCGCCCAACCCACCCGCTGCAACTCCCCAGACTATTCCACCAAATCTTCGATCGAGAATTTCAGCAAATCACACAGCGCCTTCATCTGTACTGGGTAAAGCTTGGGTACGTGTCTGTCAGTCTCCCAGTTGATTACCGTGGATTCCACAACATTGCACGCCCTAGCCACTTGTATCCGAGTTAAACCTAGACTTTCACGTCTTTCTCTTAGCTTTTGCCCCAGCGTCATTATCTGTCCCGTACTTAATTCAGTTAACTATATGTATTCAGTTGACTATATGTAGTCGATGCCTTAATCTAGATACAGACACAAAGTCTGAAAAAAAGTCAAAAGCCAGTCCGCGCCCTCGACAAGCATTGAACTGGCTTTGGCGACCATTTCCGTGCAGACAAATCCAACACTAAATGGAGACCATGTTAATTATGCCCTATAAAGACCGCCTCAACAGGTGGCTGATAGTTCGTTTGCTGCCCAATATGCAGCGAATAACTGTAGCCCAGTTTTTCAGGCATTCTGATGCTGACGGCCATCTGCGGATTATCCGACAGTTAATCCCCAATGCTCACTTTGTCATTGTGTTTAATGCTGATGCCAATCTAGAGGCTGTTCCTAGGAGTACCGAAAGCCGCTAGAGGTCGATCGGGCGATCGCACTTCAGGCATTAGATCGATCGCCCTTTCTGTCTTAGCTTAAACCAAATGCGATGCGCGATCGCACGCACTTTTTGCACAATACTGACCCAACTGGTACAGGTGGCAAAAACTCAGCAACTCTATTTCTAGCATTTCCTAGAGGCAATCCCCCGTCGTTGCCCCCGATGTTTCATCTCCAGCCCATGACTAGGGTCGGAAAACCCTTTATTCTTGTCGGTGGCTGAATTTATTCCCCGCAAGCGCCCTGGCAATATTCTCAAGGCATTTGCCCAACTAGCTCGACCTCAAGTACACTTAGCTTTGGTCGGAGATGGCATAATTTTGGAGGAAATGCGAGAACTAGCATCAGAATTAGGAATTCAAAAGCAAGTACATTTTTTGGGCTTGCGACAAGATATCCCCATTTTGATTCGTGCCTCAGTAGCTACTCTGATTGCTTCCTCTCAAGAAGGGCTTCCTAATTGCGTCATGGAATCTTTCTGCATCGAAGTCCCCGTCATCGGTATAGAAATTCGAGGCACTCGTGATTTATTAGAAAATGGCAATGGTTTGCTGGTAAAGTTGGGAGATATCAACGGAATAGCACAGCAATGGCATAGATTTTAGACCATCCAGAGGAAGCTCAACATATGAGCAAGCGCGGACGAGAAAATATGGTTAATTATGACCTGCCACATATCCTGAAAGCAATACGAGGCTTTATATGCTGAAGTCAACAATCAAGAATCAACAATCAACCCATGAGTAATATTGTTACAGGCGCGGCAGGTTTTATCGGCTCTAACTTAGTCGAAACTCTTTTAAACCAAGGTGAACAAGTAATCGGAGTTGATGAAGTCAACGATTACTACAATCCCGAATTGAAGAGAAAAAATCTCGCTCATTTTGAAAAAAATCCAAATTTTAAACTAATTGAGGGCAATATCTTATCTTTGGATTGGAAACCGCTCTTAGCCAATACCGAAGTCATTTACCACCAAGCAGCCCAAGCAGGAGTCCGTGCTAGTTGGGGAGACGGTTTTCGCAGCTATACGGAACGCAATATTAATGCAACTCAGGTACTCTTAGAAGCCGCAAAAGATGCACCGCAACTGAAAAAGTTTGTATTGGCTTCGTCTTCGTCGGTGTACGGCAATGCTGAAACTTTTCCTACTTCCGAAACTGCCTGCCCTCAACCAGTTTCTCCCTACGGAATTACCAAATTAGCCGCTGAACGTTTGTGTTCGCTTTATCATCACAATTTTGGCGTTCCCGCAACCATGCTACGCTATTTCACTGTTTACGGGCCTCGCCAGCGTCCCGATATGGCATTTCACATATTTTTTAAGTCAATTTTGCGCGGTGAAGCGATTTCAATTTACGGAGACGGACAGCAAACGCGAGATTTTACTTTTATCAGCGATTGCGTTGCCGCTAATTTAGCTGCCGCTAAAGTGCCGGAATCTGTCGGGGAAATATTTAATATTGGAGGGGGAAGTCGAGTTGCTTTGGCGGAAGTTATTCAGACGATGGAAAGCATTGTCGATCGCCCGATTCGCATCAATTACCTAGAATCGAGCAAAGGAGATGCGCGAGATACTAGCGCTGACGCATCGAAAGCTCAGAAAATCTTGGGATATCAGCCACAGGTGTCTTTGAGAGAAGGATTGAGGCAAGAATGGGAATGGGTACAGTCTTTGTACGGTTAGAGTGTGCTTAACTTACTCATATAGCAATCCTAAATAATTAAGATAAATTTGTAGGGTAAGCTGTTAGTCATTTAAATTTATTGCTTGAACCCCTTAAAGTATGGGGTCTGAGCTACAAATAGCGCAGTTTGAATGTCGAACAGCTTAGTGCCTTTCTTTGCCTACCCTATCTATCGGGCAACCGAACGTGGTTCGAGCCATACAACAATTGTGCAAATGATTTAGGATTGCTATATCAAATCCAATGAGGGATGAAACTACTGGATACGATCGCACCGAGAAACCCGGTTTCTCGGTGTGATGTTTTTTTGGTGGAGTTATACCAATTTTCATAATTGTTGCAAAATTATTCGTAGGGTGTGGATAAATCAACAATCCCTCAATAAAAACCAACAATCTCACAGATCCGCACCTTATACCAAGTCACCGTTGGCAGCAAAGCATAAAATAATTTAGATAATATGACTAAACAAATCCTCTTTTCAACTCTGCACATGGGTGAACTCGAACAAAAGTTTGCCCAAGAAGCCTTTGACACCAACTGGATCGCCCCCGTCGGCCCCCATGTCGATGCTTTCGAGCGGGAATTCTGCCATATTGTCGGTTCTAGTCACGCGGCTGCTCTGAGTTCGGGCACTGCGGCTTTACATTTAGCTCTACAATTAATTGGTGTCAGTCCAGGCGATGAAGTTTTTTGCTCGACTCTGACGTTTATTGCGACGGCTAGTCCCATTACTTATTTAGGCGCAAAACCTGTTTTCATTGATAGCGATCGCACTACATGGAACATGAATCCAGATTTATTGCGAGAAGCCCTGGACAAACGAGCAAAATTAGGAAAGTTACCGAAAGCTGTGGCGATCGTAAACCTCTAGGGCCAAAGTGCCGATATTGACCCTAGCGGATAGAGAACAAGTTCGCCTCGCACTTGCCAAACAAAAAATAGAAGCACGTCCGGTTTGGAAACCTTTGCATTTGCAGCCAGTATTTGCTGATTGTGAATGTATCGGAGGCGAAGTTGCTGAAGAGTTATTTGAGTACGGTCTTTGCTTGCCTTCCGGCTCAAATTTAACTGAAGAAGATTTAGAACGAGTCACCAGCGCGATATTAGGTTTGTAGTCAGGACTTTAGTCCTTATTAAGTTTATAGTAAGCACTTGATCTTTCGTTTTCTAACTAAAAATTAAGATACAATTATACTATCACTTTGCAGATAATGTCAACAGTATTTTTTCGGAATTATAGAAGTGTAAGTAAAATTAACTAGGTTAGCTCCAGTCTAGATCGCAATCTGTTGCATATATTCTGACAATGCTAAGTTAATTAAAGATTTGATCCAGGTTGCGGATAAGTCTTTACATTGTCGATCGATATTTTGTTATTGTATTAACAAGTTTGATTCGATCGACTGAATTGTTGTACCACAGTCTTACCCTCTAAACAGAACGGCAGTTTCCCCCATGAGAATTTTAGTCACAGGCGGTGCGGGTTTTATCGGTTCCCATCTGATCGATCGCTTAATGGCCCAAGGACACGAGGTAGTCTGCCTGGATAACTTTTACACCGGGACTAAGCGCAATATCCTCAAATGGATGGACAACCCCTATTTTGAGCTGATCCGCCACGACATCACGGAACCCATTCGGTTAGAGGTAGATCAGATTTACCATCTGGCCTGTCCAGCTTCCCCAATACACTATCAGTACAATCCTGTCAAGACAATTAAAACAAACGTCATCGGCACGATGAATATGTTGGGATTGGCGAAACGGGTGAAGGCCAGATTTTTTCTGGCTTCCACATCAGAAGTTTACGGCGATCCAGATGTCCATCCCCAAACAGAAGACTATCGCGGTAACGTTAATTGTATAGGTATTCGCAGTTGTTACGATGAAGGAAAGCGAGTAGCTGAAACGCTATCTTTTGATTATCACAGACAGAATGGGGTAGACATTCGAGTAGTACGAATTTTCAACACCTACGGCCCGAGAATGTTGGAAAATGACGGCCGAGTTGTGAGCAATTTTATTGTGCAAGCTTTGCGAAATCAACCTCTGACTGTGTACGGCGACGGTTCTCAAACGCGGAGTTTTTGCTACGTTTCTGATTTGGTAGAAGGATTTATTCGGTTGATGAATAGCAACGAAATCGGGCCGATGAATTTGGGGAATCCCGGCGAATACACTATCTTGGAGTTAGCACAGAAAATTCAAAATATGATTAATCCAGGGGCGGAAATCATCTTCAAACCCCTGCCACAAGACGATCCAAAACAGCGACAACCGGATATTACTCTTGCTAAAAACTGGTTGGGTTGGGAGCCAACTGTGCCGCTGGATAAAGGTTTAGAGTTAACTGTGAAAGATTTTCGCGATCGCATTGAGGGAAACCAAAAGTAGAGAGGGGAGAGGGGAGAGGGGAAGTATTTTTCCTTGTTAATTCTTCATTCTTTCCTATTCCATATTCCCTTTTGCTTCCTCAATCTGCCATCTGACTAATAAGAACTATTAACTGTCAACTGTCAACTGTCAACTGTCAACTGTTTACTAACTTTGAGGAGATTTCTATGCGTGTTTGCGTCATCGGTACAGGATACGTTGGCTTAGTCACCGGCACTTGCTTGGCCCACATCGGACATCATGTCATTTGTGTAGACAACAACGAAGAAAAAGTTAAATTAATGAAGTCGGGACAGTCACCTATTTTTGAACCGGGACTGTCAGAATTAATGTCCTCTGCTTCTCAATCGGGAAATTTAGAATTTACTTCAGATTTAGCAGCAGGAGTGGCTCATGGGGAGATTTTATTCATTGCGGTGGGGACGCCTCCTTTGCCCACTGGGGAAAGCGATACTCGCTACGTGGAAGCGGTGGCGCGCGGCATTGGCGCTCACCTCGACGGCGATTACAAAGTGATCGTAAACAAATCAACTGTACCAATCGGTTCGGGAGATTGGGTGCGGAGGATTGTATTAGACGGTTTGGCTGAACGTCAAAAAGCTCAAAGCGGTGAGGGCGCTACGGGTGAGGAAGTAGCAGCAAAAATTGGTGCTGATTTTGATGTGGTTAGCAATCCAGAGTTTTTGCGCGAGGGTTGTGCTGTTTTCGATACGTTTAATCCCGATCGCATTGTTCTGGGCAGCAACTCTCAGCGGGCGATGGATCTGATGCTACAATTATACACACCAATTGTCGATCGCAAGTTTGCAGAAAATCCGTCTTTGCCTGTGGTACCTGTGGTGATGACTGACATCAGTTCCGCAGAAATGATTAAGTACGCAGCTAATGCTTTTTTGGCTACCAAGATTAGCTTTATTAATGAAGTTGCTAATATTTGCGATCGAGTCGGTGCAGATGTTACCCAAGTAGCGAAAGGTATCGGTTTAGATTCGCGAATTGGTAGTAAGTTTTTGCAGGCTGGCATTGGTTGGGGCGGTTCTTGTTTCCCTAAAGATGTCTCGGCTTTAGTTCACACTGCTGACGATTACGGATATGAAGCGCATTTGCTGAAAGCGGCGGTGGAAGTGAACGAACGCCAGCGCTCGATTGCGATTGAAAAGTTGCAGCAAGTTTTGAAGATTCTTAAAGGTAAAACAATCGGACTTTTGGGTTTGACTTTCAAGCCGGATACTGATGATTTGCGGGATGCTCCTTCCCTGAATTTAATCGAGAATTTAAACAGATTGGGAGCGAAAGTTAAAGCTTACGATCCGATTGTTTCTCAAACTGGGATGCGTCACGGTTTGTCGGGAGTTTTGGTGGAAACCGATGCGGAAAGATTGGCTGACGGTTGCGATGCTTTGGTGTTGGTGACTGACTGGGAACAGTTTCGTAATTTAGATTACGATAAAATGGGCAAATTGATGGCTCATGCGGTGATGATTGACGGCCGCAATTTCTTAGATAAGAAGGCTTTAGAAGCGGCTGGTTTCCAATATGTCGGGATTGGAAGATAAGAAAGAGTTTGGAGGATAACCTCTATCCTGTAAGGTGCGCAATGCGCACCTAGAGCGTCGGTACAGTAGAATATTTTGACAAAAAGAACAAAATATGTATTATGTAGGGGCGATCGCATGAGGGCGACAGTAGATCGCGATCGCCAACCATTTTTTTGTCCTCATGCAACTCCGGGCCAAGGTCTACATCAACATACATACTATGTCGAGGAGTGTCAACTCCTGATACTGAACCGGCGCCCTAGCCCTGTCAAGGTGACAGCCGATCCTGGTCTAAAAGCCTTGCTGTAGAAAGATGACGGTGATTTGAGTCAACGATCAAAAGTGGTTTATTCCTTTTGGGGGAGCGTGGCTGCTTGAGGAAAGACTTTAAATTCACTCGCCCGGCCAAATCCAATAGAAATTGGGCCAATTGAGACAATGACCAAGCCTGAATATACGCCCAATTATCAGGTTCAGTAGCGATCGTCATACCCCGATAAGTCCCCTGAATTTCATCAACTTTCGTAGAATTTCGGAAGACTCGACTCAATTTTACCGACACCATGTACACTGCCGATAGCTCTTCGGACAACGGCTAAAATATTGTAAGAAACCTTCTTCGAGGCAAAAATAAAATAAAGCATCTTTCGGATAATCTAAGGTTTGAATTTCGCTCTCAAAGTTCTTATTTACGATTTGAAAGAGAGTTTCAACACTCCAACATCCTCGGTATAAATCAGTAATATCGATCGCACTGGGAACAGCTTGAGGTAGGCTAGTAAGTATGGCAATTTCCCGCTCACCATTACAAGTAACTTTCTTCAAACGCAATACCACCCGTCGTACTTTTAAACAGATACCCTCATAAGTTAGAGCAACTGTTTGTTCAAAAACAGAGCCTGTTTCTACATCGCCTTTGCATTCCAATTCACTGATGGCTTCCTGTGGCACAGATTTATATTCTCGGAGCAAAAAATCAGCAGAGGCGTTACAGATACCAAATAGAAACCCTTGAGTACACATATTGCGGCAATCCATAATTCACCAGGTTTTACCCGCTGCAATACCGACTCAAATAAAGAACGTTCGCCTTGCGTGACCATCCTCACAAGGAAACACATCAATCGCCATTTTCAAGTCTGGGTCAAGCACCACCAAAGACTTGCCGGCAAAGCTTTAGCTGCATAGGGCGTCAGGACTTCTAAACGATGATCTGTAGCAGCCAAACAATTGCCATCAATGATTATGATTTGATAAGGAGCTAGTAACTTTGGTGAACTATAGCGGATCTAGCTCTCATATTCGCGGACGTTGTTGGGAAGAGAACCCTCTTAATTTAAGGGTTATATAAGCTGTCAATCATACCTCATCTTTTTGAGAAAGGCTATATCTCCCAGAAATTGCATCACATCAGTCATAGAGGCAGCCGTTTCTCTTAATAGTGCAGCACTCACATCTAGTTCGATGCCATTAAGTTTGTTATAAACAGCAGTTCGACTCACATTAAGCTCCGATGCTTTGGCTCGATATGCAGCATTGACTGAAGGATAGATGCCACAAACTACCAGGCTCATTAAATCTACGACGCTGGAGAATAGTAGTTCTCTCGTGTACTGGCTCCTGGCGTGATTCTCAAATATTGCATCAAGTTGTTCTGCGTTCAATACTCGTTCCATTAAACTGCGTACCATGACGCTGACAGGACTGATCTTGACAAATCTCTCAAAAATGGCATCTAACATTTACTTAGTCCTCCTAAATGCTGCTGAATAACTTGAGCAAACAGTTTGCACGTTAGTCATAGAGAGCTTCAACCATTATACTGAAAGCCAAAAGTCGAAGAGAACGGCAACAGTCGCTGGTCTAAGTTTACTCGTAGAGTTGCCAAGTTTTTCACGACTCGACCGTTGCAGTTCTTGCATTCACAAAGAATGCCTGAATAAAGAACACCTTGACAGGGCTACCTTAGGCCAGCTAACCCATGTGTCAAAAGTCGATATACTACTCATAGAGCAATGCTAAGCTTCTCGAACAGATTTATCCATTTTCTTCCATAGACTAAGCAGTCTCATGTCAGTCCACACTTCCTTAATGTAAGTGAGGCAAATTGGTTTTGCACCGCTTTGAAATGCGTCCAATATCCCGAATAGCCACCTAAACGGGCTACTGCCTTAACCGCCCAAGCTACTATGAGGGATTTGGGCAATTTGAGTTGAGTGGCTTTGGCTTTAAGAACATCGACTCGTACAGGATCTGGGTTTACCCAAGCGCATCCCTAATTTGGCGTTGATGGTGGCACGCGAATTTTATAATATGCCCCCAGAATCACCAGAGGTTATAGGTAGGAATTATAGCTATGTTGTACTTAATTGTATATACCTACAGATTTATTTTGAAGAATACCTCAGATAGACTTGGGAAACAAGGATTGTATATAGTAATCCTAAATTATTTTTTATGTATAGGTGTACTGATCGATTTTCAGGAAATCAAATTTATGTTCCTTGGTGAAAAAGTCAAACAAAAATTTGACGATCTTAAAAGACTTACATAAATACAAATACCTTCGTAAAAAAAAATAGATTGTAACCAAATATCTTCAACTGGATTTTGTTCGGGAGCATTGGGAGCAAATAAAATACAAGTAATCTACCAATTCTCAGGATCTTTGTCAGCATTAACTAATGACAAATAATCTTTCAATTCTCCATGTCTATGATAGCTAACCCATCCCAAATCAAGATAATTTTCCACCCTTTCTATCTTGTAAGTATTTTATGAATTTAACTGTTGATTTTACAGATCCAGATTCATAGCGTTGAACATCGAATTGTTTGGTTTAATAATTTAGGGTTCTAAAATAAGTTTGTCTATTTTTTGATTGGTAATTGGGACTTCAATTCTTGTGTCAAATAGACCCCAAGCGTAGCCATTGATATCGCCATGAAGTAGATGACTGGCATTCATCTATGAAAAATACTATTGTTTTCCCCAATTTTATCCCAGCCTTGTTTTCAGACAAAGTATTGTTAATTTCTTCTCTCTTTGTTTTGACCAGTTCATCATCCGATTTGAGATTAATTTTCTGAGTTATTTATCAGGTGATTTTTGCCATAAATAAAAGTTCATAGTAGCTCTGTTTTGATTTATATATGACATCAAACTCTTGGTATAAATAATTAACTAGCTCATCGAAATCCCAAGATTCTTTATTCCCCGGCCATTCGATTAATTCAGTTTTCTGAAGAGATGTTAAATATCCTTTTGACCCTTTATGCCATAGTTTAATTCCTGCGATACCCTTGGTTTTAAATTGTTTTTTCCAATAGCAAATAAAAAATTCACTGACACCTAATATTTTGCTGATTTCATTGTATGACTGGCCGATCATTGCCATCCTTACAGCTATTGCTCGTTTGAGTTCTCTTGCATCAATATCACTTTCAATAAAATATTCTAATAAAGTTTTTTGTTTTTCTATGTCTTTTTGTGGTTGTAATTTATTCATCTTTTTGTGACAATCAAGTATTGCATATAATTATATCATAACCTTGATAATGATTTAGGATTGCTATATCTCTTTGCCAGATGAGTTAGTGCGTTACATTGACCAGCGTGTAGAAATCGCAGTCGGCTAGTTGAGGTTTTATTGCAAGCGTGGCGCAAACAACAAGAACAACAGGCAATGGTAGAAGCCTGTTTATTGTTGGATGAACTGAGCGATGAATTAACCGATGAGGATGAAGCATGGCAGCAAGCAGGGATTACCGACTGGGAAGCATCTGGCTTGTAACTTTCGATCCGTCAGTTGGTACAGAAATCCGTAAGACTCGACCAGCGGCAATACCGTTTACTTAAGACCGCCCTGGGGGTAAAACCCTATGAAAAATAGATACGGAGATTGCTTCGTTCATCGCAATGACCATCTTAAATAAACCGTATTGCGACCAGCGGTAATTATTTCAGGAACTGCTTTTAATCAACGCAGAAAGGTAACTGTTCTACCCATTACTTCTGCGGTTCCAGACGAGGGTTTGCGAACTGTTATTTTGCCTGTAATTGCTTCGACTCTCAATGGTCTTAATAGCGAAAAAATTTATCGTTTGCGTGGATCCGATGACGTTTAAAAAACGTAGACTTGTTCGCTGTATTTGGGCAATCGTATTTGCAACAAATATCCGAAATTAAACTGATTTTGGATCTATATTTAGAGCTTGAAGATTAGGCTAATGCAAAACAGAAGCCGATTGCACCAAGCCTAAATATCAAACAGAGTCAACTATAAATTAGCTATAATAAAACTTCATCTGTTATTCTCCGTACAGTCAAGAGCTTTAAATCCTTGTCATACCTTGCTTCACTTAACCAGGTAATACTGGATCGACCTCAAAGATGAAAAAAGTTTCATGAAGGCTTCATTAGCGATTCACGAAGGTCGTCCATATTACTTGGTATTGCGAAAGTAAATCTTGTACTAAGGAGTAATGCGATGAGCTCATCAAAGGAAGTAGCTAAACCTAAAAAGACATCTGCCTACAAGCAACTGTGGTCTATGCACTGGATTATGGCAGCTTGCTATCTAGCGATCTTTATAGGTGGGTCTTTTATGGCTCGCTTGCCAAGAGAGCTATTTATTCGCAACCCTCTCTACGACTTTCACAAGAGTATGGGAGTGCTAACTATGGCTTTATTGACATGGAGGATTTTTTACCTTCTCCGCGTTTATTGGAGTAAATATACGCGGCGTCAACCAAAGATGACTGGGGATTGGATTCGGACATTTGCGTTGCACACATTCCTATATCTTTTCATGTTAGTGACCCCTGTTACGGGTTTTTTCTTCTCTAATTCTTTCAAAAGTAATAATGTGCGTTTTTTTTGTATCACCATGCCAGATATTTTCCCTGAGAATGCAGCAATGGTTGACATGGGTAGAAGTTTACACTTTTGGTTGGCTTACGCATTTCTAGCTTTTATTATCCTGCACACCGTGCAGCAATGGAAGTTTGTTCAAGGATTTTGGCGGCGTGTTTCAAAAAAGAGTAAAGTCAAAGAAATAGATGTTAATAATAGTCTATGAAAGCCAAATATTTTTCAATCGCTAGTAAAACCAGTAGTGGAACTGCAAGGACTAATCGACCCAGTGGATGGCGTCGAGTTTTCTCTGGAGTCCGGTTCCGAATTCTAGTTTGGTATTTCCTGATAACATCCTGCACGATAACGGTTTCTATCTTGGTGACTCGTCAGATTTTCTGTAAATTACTAGAAGAACAGGTTCAAACTTCTTTGCTTCAGGAGGTAACATGGTTTCAAAAATCATTGAATGAAATGAATCCTCAGTTATCTAAAAAGTCAGATATCACTTCTAGTTTCAATCTGTTATGGTCTAGCTATATTCCCACGAATAATCATTTCTTTTTCGCAATCATAGATGGTCAAATCTATCTGCCTAGTCATTATCCATTGCCAGACTTTCTTAAGCGCAATCCAAACCAGATCGATAAGTTCGCTCAACTCGATAGACGCCAGCAAAGCACGATATTGACGCCAAATGGCCCTATTTACCAATTGGCAGAACCTATCCGGATTGACGGAAAAAATCATGGTGTCATTGTGGCTGTTTACGATGCGACCGATCGCTATCAAGTTGGGACAAAGACAATTATTCTGGTAATCAAGGTGACTCTGTTAACTTTGGCCGTATTCTCCTTACTAGCCTGGATTACCGCTGGACGGGTGTTATCTCCCTTGCGCCTACTTACTCAGACTGCTCGCTCAATCACAGAGTCGGATATGACTCAACGCATTTCTGTCGAAGGAAAAGACGAAATTGCCGATCTGACTGCTACTTTCAACGAGATGCTCGATCGGCTCCAGTTTGCCTTTGATGACCAGCTAGAGTTTCTGAAAGACGCCAGTCACGAATTGAGGACGCCGATTACGGTTATTCAGGGTCAAATAGAAATGTTGAAATACAGACCCGATCGGCAAGATGAGACGATTGAGTTGGTTATGGATGAGTTGAGCCGGATGACTCGCCTTGTCAATGACCTGCTACTTCTGGCACGATCGGAGCGACCAGATTTCCTTGAGCCGAAGCTCGAAGATTTAGACTGGTTGACGGAAGAGCTATATCTCAAAACAAAAACTCTGGCGAATCGGAACTGGCAATTGGAGTCTAAGGGCTTGAGTTTTGTGATGGTCGATCGCCAGCGCCTCACCCAAGCAATTATGAATTTGGTTCAGAACGCTGTCTGGCACACGCAAGAGGGGGATACTATTGCTCTTGGCTCGACTTCGACTGGTGGCTACATCCATTTCTGGGTACGCGATACTGGAAAGGGAATTGCTCCTGAAGATCGAGAACGGATTTTTAAACGTTTTATCCGCGCTTCTAACAATGATTCCGGCTCGGAGGGGGCTGGTTTGGGGCTGTCCATCGTCGAGGCGATCGCTCGCGCTCACGGCGGCCGAGTTGAACTATCCAGTCGCCTGAATTACGGATCTACTTTCACAATTGTGATTCCCCTGATTTCTACACAGGAAATTGTTTCTCATGAATCGGATTCTGATTGTCGAGGACAACCCCCGTATTACGGATTTTTTAGAGACCGGGCTACAGGCTCACGGGTTCACGACGGTGATTATTAAAAGTGGCCGCGCAGCCATTGAGATGTCTGATAGTCAAGATTTTGACCTGTTGCTCCTTGACCTAGGCCTTCCCGATATCGATGGGTTGGCAGTAATCAGAGAACTAAGAGGGCGAGGAGAATATTTGCCTGTAATTGTTTTGACTGCTCGTGATGGGGTAGAAGATACTGTTACAGCCCTAGAAGGCGGCGCTGATGATTACATTACCAAGCCCTTTCGCTTTGAAGAACTGTTAGCTCGAATTCGGGTCCAGTTGCGAAACCAACATCTACCCAAAATGAAGGAGGAAACGAAGCTTAGAGTTAGCAATATTACCTTGGATATGATTACCCGCCAGATTTGGGTGGAAGGAAGCTTAGTGAACTTGACAGCTCGTGAATTTATCCTAGCTGAGGTGTTTTTACGTCACCCGATGCAAGTGATGAGTCGAGAACAGTTGTTGGATCGTGTTTGGGGATATGACTATGCCCCTGGTTCTAATATTGTGGATGTTTATATCAAAAACTTGCGTAAGAAGTTGGGGGGTGATTATATTGAAACGGTTAGGGGTATGGGATATCGGTTTCAACCTGACAAGTAATGCGCAATGTTAGTCTTCAGATTTGATATTACTCCCAGTAATTTTCCCAATCATCCTGAAAAGCTTCCTGCAATCTCTGCATATACGCATCAGTCTTAATCTTCACCATCCACGGATTATTCGTACTGCCGCCTCCCTTGCACACAACACCTTCATTTACACTGTATTTCCCAGAGCGAATATCATCCATAAATTTGCCAGTCAGTTTGCCGCGATAAATCGCTCGCGCAATATTTAATCCGCGAAAATCCTTAATAAGGAATGAAAATTTAATAACTTCATCATCTACTCATTTGTCGGAACAGCACGGTAATTCCATTTTGGCAAATATTCATCAAAAATAATTTTCATTGTATTCTTAAATCCATCTGCTACTTTTCT
>NZ_JAHREU010000026.1:0-89707 GCF_020883145.1 Microcoleus sp. CAWBG27 | reverse complement strand
CTGCATTGGACACAAATGTGATTTTGTTTTCCTTTCTTCTTGCCGTTTTTACGGATATGGGTTGATTTACATTCAGGGCATTGCATAAATTATTCCTCCTATTCATACTCTAACTCAGCAACGCCTCTGAATATACTACAACTTAAATGCGTGACAGCTTGTTGGTTATTGGTTAAATGCCCGATGCCCAATTCCCGATGCCCAATTCCCGATGCCATATAAATTAGGGTTCGAGACTTATCATCTCGAACCCTAATTTATTAAGCTCTGTAAGTAGTGGGCGGGGAGAGAATCGAACTCTCATACCTTTCGGTGTCAGATTTTGAGTCTGATGCGTCTACCAATTTCGCCACCCGCCCTTTTTTGTGGCTTCACCATCATAACACACCGATCGACTTTCTGCAAGCAAAGATTCATAATTTTTTGAACTTGCCCAGCGATCGATCTCTTTGGCGCGCAATACTGGTACAGGATGGGACAACTGAGCCGTTTGAGCTTGCTTGAGCATTTCCCCGAGTTCAGTGCTACTGAGGTCGTCGTAGGCCCGCGCTTGCGCCAAAAACGCATCGAGATTCAGTTTCGGTGCTAACGTCGGCGAACCTCCGGCCAGTTTCATCAACACCGATGCTACCACTCTGGGGTCTTGGGTGGCGAGCAAGGCGGCGCGATCGCACGTAAATTCTGCACAGCGCAACCATTCCAACATTTGCGTTTGCAAACCCTGGGCGAGTACGGTTCCCAAAGGCGAAATTTGACCGGCGGCCAAGACAATTAAATTAGCCAGAGTCAGATAAACTCCGTGTTCGCATTTCAAATGTCCCAACTCGTGAGCGATTACGGCTTTCACTTCCTCGTCGGTGAGCAAATCAATCAGGGAAGTGTGCATCACCACAAACGGCTGTTTTCCTCGCATCGCAAAGGTGTAAGCATTGGGCATCGGATGCTGGCGGACATAGAGCTGCGGTACTTCCAAATCCAGAGTTTTGCAAGCATCTACCAGCAATTGATGCAGGTGCGGTAATTGATTTTCGCCGACTTGGACGCTGGAAGCCAGATTTTCGAGCATAAAAAACTGTTCGCCAAGTTGTCCCAGCAACTGCCGCACCATCAAATCCAGGCCGGGCAGTTGTTTGAGAGTGTTGGTGGCTTCCAAGTCCAGCGGGTGCCGAAACTGGTCTGCTTTTAAACCGATGAGGGGGATGTTTAACATTTTAGTCAGTTGGTCATTGGGCAGTTGGCAGTGGTTATTTGTTATTTGTTATTTGTTATTTGTTATTTGTTATTTGTTATTTATTAGTTGTCATAACTAATAAATAATAACTCTTCGACCCTTCGACTACGCGAGCGGGCACCGCAAATAACCGACAACCAATAACAAATAACCACTAACTACTAACTAACAGTTTAAACTCGATCGCACGGGATTGACAGGAGCCTCAGCCGTCGCCGGGTCTGTGCCCTCTTTGACTCGCCGCAACTTAGCTCCCAATTTTTGAAGTTTCATCTCTAACTGCTCGTAGCCGCGGTCTAAATGCTGCAAGCTGCTGATGGTTGTGACACCATCTGCTGCAAGTCCCGCGATTACCAAAGCCGCCGAAGCCCGCAAATCTGTTGCGACTACCGGCGCACCCGACAGCATTGAGACTCCGCGCACCACGGCGACATTCCCTTTAACGCGAATGTCGGCGCCCATGCGGTTGAGTTCTGCTACGTGGCGCAAGCGGTTCTCAAATACGGTTTCTTTGATCATGCTGTCTCCCTCGCTCAGCGTCAGCAAAGCCATAAACGGAGCTTGCATATCTGTGGAGAAACCGGGGTAAGGCAGAGTTTCGATGTCTGTGGCAGTGAGAATTTTGCCGGGAACTATCCGCACAATGTCGGACTCTACGATAATTTTCGCCCCCATTGTCTGCAATTTGGCAATAACTGCGGTCAGGTGGTCGGGAATTACCGACGACAAACTGATTTCTGAGTGAGTGATGGCTCCTGCTAATAAAAATGTTCCGGCTTCGATGCGATCGGGAATAATTGCATAGTCTACCGCGTGGAGTTTCTCAACTCCCGAAATGACGATCGTATTTGTGCCTGCGCCTTGAATTTTGGCTCCCATCGCGCGGCAGAAATTCGCCAAATCGACGACTTCCGGTTCTTGAGCCGCGTTTTCAATCACGGTTTCTCCTTGGGCCAAAGTCGCCGCCATCATCAAAGTTTCAGTGGCGCCGACGCTGGGGTAGTCCAAATAAATTTTGGCTCCTTTCAGGCGGCGGTTCGGCCCTTTGACGTAAGCGTTAACTGTGCCGTGGTCAATGTGGACTTCGGCGCCGAGGGCTTGCAAGCCCCGAACGTGAAGTTCAACAGGCCTGGCACCGATGGCACAACCACCTGGTAATGGCACTTTGGCAAATCCCAAACGCGCTAGCAGCGGCCCGATGATGAAGAAGCTCGCCCGCAGTTGGCTGACTAATTCGTAGGGGGCTTGAGCATCCATGAGGTTGCTGGCGTTGATGTCTAAAGTATCGCCATTCTGCTGTACTTTGACTCCTACAGCCGATAGAATTTGCCCCATGCGGGCGACATCGACCAATGCGGGAACGTTGCGGATGTGGCAATCGTCAGGGCATAGTAGAGCTCCTGCCATGACTACTAAGGCTGAGTTTTTGGCGCCGCTGATTTTGACGTGTCCTTTCAGGGGCTGGCGACCCCAAATTTGTAATACTTGTTGGTCGCTTTCTGGTGAAGCGGACAGGTTAGACGAGTTTTGAGCTGGTGTAATGATTTTGCCCTCCATAATATTCGCTTCGTTACTTTATACATTATTAATTTTGGTTTCGATTTTACCGGAAAGTTTGAATATGTCTAGGGGGTAATGTGAGGAAGGTCTGACTTTATCTTGGCTAAATTCTTACTGGGTGGGGGTTTCAGGTACGATCGCCAAATTAATGTTGATTTAGTTTCATGAAGTTATTTGTATCAAACTTTACTTTTCTTTGATGGTGTCGCTGGGGGCCGAGATGCTAAACCATTCTCAACAAGCTTTTGAAGAAGTTGAATCCGACTCCGTTGTTGACAAAAGTGGCATATACCTGTTCGATCGACAATGCCGAGAAGTTCGCACGTTGTCGATCGCCCCAATGCCTGTGCTACCCTGTCAGGAATACCCTAAAGCCAAAGTTAGTGCTAGCAAATGGTTCACATTAAGCGGATCGAACTAACTAACTTTAAATCTTTTGGTGGCACAACGTCCATTCCCGTGCTGCCTGGTTTTACTGTGGTTTCCGGGCCCAACGGTTCAGGGAAGTCCAATATCCTCGATGCTTTGTTGTTTTGTCTGGGACTTTCGACTTCTAAGGGAATGCGGGCTGAACGTTTGCCGGATTTGGTGAACAGCGCCCAAAATAAGCGCGGTACGATTGAGGCTAGCGTGACTGCTACCTTTGCGCTGGAAGATGTGGGTGATGAATGGTTCGCTCAGGATGAAGATGAGGATGAGGATGAGGTAGAAAAGGCAGCGGATGATTTGTCTGTTGAGTCTGTTGCAGCAGAAGATGTAGAAGCAATCGAAATTCCAGAAACTGAAGACAACAACGGACAATCATCCAATCGAAAATCTCAAATTCCCAATCAAAAATCGGATGAGTTATCTGTTGAAGAAGTCGAAGAAATAGAAATCGCCACCAGTCAAGAAAACAACGGACAACTACTCGCTACTAATCGAAAATCTAAAATTCAAACTCCCAAACCGGATGAGTGGAGTGTGACGCGGAAACTCAGGGTAACTCGTCAAGGAACTTATACGTCAAATTATTACATTAATGGCGCACCTTGCACGCTGACTCAACTGCACGAACAACTTAACCGTTTGCGAATTTATCCCGAAGGTTATAACGTTGTTTTGCAAGGAGACGTTACTAGCATTATTTCGATGAATTCTAAGGAACGCCGCGAAATTATTGACGAATTAGCTGGAGTGGCTCAATTCGATCGCAAAATCTCTCTCGCACGGCAGAAGTTGGATGAAGTTAAGGAAGTTGAAGAGCGCAGCAGTATTGTCGAAAAAGAGCTAATTTCTCAGCGCGATAGACTGGCGAACGATCGCGCAAAAGCTGAAAAATATCAAAAGTTGCGGGCGGAATTTCAAGAGAAGTCGCAGTGGGAAATTGTTCTCAAGTTCCGCCAGTTGCAAAAGCAAGAGTGGAAACTGCGCGAACAAATCGAAACGGGCGATCGCAATTCTGCATCTCTCACCGAACAATTGCAAGCCATTACCACCCAAATTCAAGCTGCAACCGCTGAACTTGACGCGCTGAATGCTCGCGTTAAAGCTTTGGGCGAGTCGGAATTGTTGGCTTTGCAAGCAAGTATTGCTACTCAGGAAGCGGAACGGCGGCAACTCCAAAACCGCAAACAGGATTTGGAAACAACTGCTGGACAAATGGCTGCTAATATAGCACAAACTGAGGAAGAAGTGCGGCAGTTTCGGCAAAGTTTGGAGCAAATTGAGATTGAAATATCCTATGTGATGTCTCAAATAGGTACTTTGCAGGAACAGCGAGACGAAGCCCAGAAAAGTTTAGCTGACAGTCGGGAAGTTGCAAATGCGATCGCCTCGACGGCGGAAGCTTGGGTGCAGCAACAAACGGAACTGCACCGCCAAATCGAAACAATTCAGCAAACTTTGGAGCCGCAGCGCACCGAACAAGCTACTATTGGCGAAAGAGTCGATCGCCTGCAAAGTCAAATTCAAGAACAAAACCAATCGCTGCAAGTATTGGAACAGGAAATTACAGCCAAAAAAGTTCAACAATCAAGCCTTGGGGAAACTCAAAAAGTTGCTGCTTTGCAAGTTGAATCGCTGAATCAGATTGTAGTCGCAGCCGAACAAGAATTGCAATTGCAACAGGAAACTCAAACTCGTTTGCTGGAAGAACAGCGGGAAAGACAGCGCAAATTAGATAAGCTAGAAGTGCAGTTTCAAGCCCAGCAAGAAGCGAGCGGCACGTTTACTGCAAAAATTATCGCGCAAAGCGGAATTGGCGGAGTTTGTGGTTTGGTGGCTCAACTGGGCAGGGTGGAACCGCGCTTTCAGTTGGCGCTGGAAATTGCAGCGGGCGGCCGCATGGGTAATATGGTGGTGGAAAATGATAGTGTGGGGGCTGCTGCGATCGAATTGTTGAAGCAAAAACGGGCGGGAAGGATGACGTTTTTGCCTTTGAATAAGATTAGAGGTGGCAGGTTTTCGGTGAATGAAAATTTGCGGCGCGCGGCTGGGTTTTTGGATGCGGCTGTGAATTTGATTGAGTGCGATGCGCGCTATCAGGAGATTTTTGCTTACGTTTTTGGCAGTACGGTGGTGTTTAGCAATCTTACCGATGCCCGCCGCTATTTGGGACAGTACCGGATTGTCACTTTAGATGGGGAAATTCTGGAAACTAGCGGCGCGATGACTGGGGGAAGTTCTACTAATAGATCTACCTTGCATTTTGGTACGGTTGATGCTAGTGATGCTGCGGATGAAGCGCGGACAATTGCTGCTTTGGAAGAACGTATTGAGGAAATTGAGCGGATTTTGGAACGGTGCAAAATTGCGATCGATCGCGCTGCTGTTGCTGTCAAAACTCGCAGCCAAGAATTGATGGAAGCAAAGCAGAGTTTGCGCGAACATCAGTTGCGCTTGGAACAGTTGGAGTCGGAAATAAAGAATTTGCAAGCGCAACAGGAACAAGTGCGATCGCAAATTGCTAAAAATACTCAGGAATTGACTGATTCGCGATCGCGATTGCAGTTGCTTTCGAGGGAATTGCCCGCACAGGAAACTCAATTGCAGCAGTACCGCCAAACTTTGGCGCAGTTGGAAGAGTCGAACAGTCACAGCGAATGGCAGCAAATGCAGTCGGGTTTGCGAACTCTAGAAGCGCAACTGCAAGAGCGCGAATTGGCTCTGAGAAACGCCCAGCAGCGCCAAGGAGACCTGCAAAATCAATTCGGGCGCTTGGAAGAAAAAATTAAGGAAGGCAGCGAGAAATTGCAGGAATGGCAAGTGCAGCAAAATGCGGGAACTGATGCTGTAAACCGGATTGTTTCACAGCAGTTGGAACTCGACGCACAGATTGCAGCAGCTAAGGAGGCTTTGGCCCAAATTGAAGAGAAATTGGGTTTGGAGAAAGGAGAACGCGATCGCGCGGAATCGCAACTGCGAGAGCAACATTTGGCAAAACAACAGTTACAATGGCAGTTGCAAAAACTGCACGAAACTCAGCAAGAACGCCGGGAACAATTAGCCGCCGTCCGCACTCTCATGGAAACCCAGCGCGCGGAAATGCCGGATCCGGTGCCGTCGATTCCGGAAAATGTCGAGAAAGCCAATTTGACTGAATTGCAGCAAGAAGTAAAGGCGATCGCCAAACGCATTCAAGCTTTAGAACCAGTCAATATGCTAGCATTGGAAGAGTACAACCGCACTCAAGAACGCCTGCAAGAATTGAGTCAAAAATTGACGACATTGGCAGGAGAACGCACTGAACTTTTGCTTAGAATCGAAAATTTTACCACGCTCAGGCGGCGCGCTTTTAAAGAAGCTTTCGATGCGGTTAACGAGAACTTCCAGACTATCTTTGCGGAACTTTCCGAAGGTGACGGGTATCTTCAGCTAGATGACCAGGAAGACCCCTTCAGCAGCGGTTTGAATTTGGTCGCTCACCCGAAGGGGAAACCCGTTCAGCGGCTGGCTTCGATGTCGGGAGGCGAAAAATCGCTGACGGCGCTGAGTTTTATTTTTGCGCTGCAACGCTACCGCCCATCTACGTTCTATGCTTTTGATGAAGTGGATATGTTTTTGGATGGGGCAAATGTGGAGCGATTAGCTAGAATGATAAAACGACAGTCTGAACAAGCCCAGTTTATTGTTGTGAGTTTGCGGCGACCTATGATTCAATCGGCTGAGCGTACAATTGGTGTTACTCAAGCGCGGGGAGCTTATACTCAAGTCATCGGACTTAAGTTGTAGTCCCAGTGTTTCTGTTGACGAACGTGTTCAGCAATATATGTACTCGATAAATCAGGATTAAAGCTAGATGACATCCGAACAAATCTGCCAACGCTCCGACATTCTAGGCACTCAGGTAATCACCCGCGACAGAGGTAAGCGCTTGGGTGTAGTCAGTCAATTGTGGGTGGACATTGACAGGCGGGAAGTTGTGGCGATCGGTCTGCGTGATAATATATTTGCGGTCGCTGGAATGCCGAAGTTTATGTTCCTCAGCAATGTTAGCGAAATTGGCGACGTGCTGTTGGTGGAAGATGAAAGTGCGATCGAAGATGATGTTGATGTTGAAGTCTACAGCATTTTGATTAACAGCGAAGTGATTACCGAAACCGGCGAACTTTTGGGAAGGGTGCGGGGCTTTAGGTTTGACCCGGAAGACGGTAAGTTAGTTTCTATCGTCATCGCTTCCCTCGGAATCCCCCAAATCCCCGACCAAGTTCTCAGTACCTACGAGTTGGGGATTGAAGAAATTGTCAGCAGCGGCCCCAACCGCTTGATTGTGTTTGAAGGTTCCGAGGAAAGGCTGAGGCAGCTTAGCGTGGGTTTGCTAGAGCGCGTCGGTTTGGGACAAGCACCTTGGGAACGCGACGAGGAGGAACAAGGCTATTATCCCAAACCTGTGGCTCCGGGAAATCAATTGGGCCCCGGCGTGCGGATTCCTGCACCAGAAATGCGAAGCCGAGTAGCAGCACCCGTGGTAGAAGAGGTTCCTTGGGATGAGGATTCGCAGTGGAATCGCCCACCGGTACGACAGCAGCAGATGCGCGCGATGCCCCAGCCCCAGCAGATAGACGATTATGATGAGTATGAAGAGGATAATTGGGGCGGCGAGGACGATTACGAGGAAGACGAGTACGAAGAGAAGCAGTACAGCCCTCAAGTTTCTCGCCCGAAGGAGCCTGTCGTAGTGGAGTACGAGTACGAGGATGATGTGGAGGCGGATGCTTGGGCTGACGATGAAGCATCGAAGCCTTACCAGGCTCCTCGGGTGAATATCCCTGAGAAGACTAAGACTCCTGAGTACGAGGAAGAGCCTGGTTATTAGGATTAATCCAGGGAAGTCCCTCTGTAAGATACTGTTGGAAAACCCGCTTTTGCGGGTTTTGTTGTGATTGGGGCGATCGATCTAATAGATATAATAGAAGTATAAAAGTGCGATCGAAAAGGTAAAAACCGTGACTCTAACTGCAACTGAATACAAATATGTGGAATTAGACGAGAAGAACGTTCCTCTCATCGCCGGAACCACAATGAAAGTCGTTGAATTAGTACAAGCTCATATCGCTTACGGGTGGAGTCCAGCCGAGTTGCACCTCAACCACCGCTATTTGACAATGAGCCAAATTCATTCTGCTTTTGCTTATTATTGGGATCACAAACAAGAGCTTGATGCAGATATGCAGCGCAGGTTTGAGTATGCCGAAAAGTTGCGCTTAGAGGCTGGCGAATCTGCTTTGGCTAAAAAACTCCGAGCCCAGGGACTAATTAAATGAGCATAGCGCTATATATGGACGAACATATCCACTTGGCAATTACGGTGGGATTGCAGTTTCGGGATGTAGATGTTCTGACGGTTCAAGACGACGGTAGAACAGGTATGCCCGACACTATTATACTCGATCGCGCAGCCGAGCTTCAGCGCGTTGTTTTTACTCAAGACGAGGATTTTTTAGCCATAGCAAACCGCCGCCAGCAAGAAGGAATAAATTTTGCTGGCGTCATCTACGCTCACCAACAAAGTGTAACTGTTGGCGATTCGATTCGTGACTTGGAAATAATTGCCAAGGTTAACGAACCTGAAGATTTAGCTAACTGCGTTCAGTACCTGCCTTTGTAGCAAAACCCGAAATAGCGATCGGCTCAATCCGTGATATTATATCTGGTGATTTGATGTGCAATATGGTAGCCAAGGCAGAGTTATTAATTGGTCAAGCCATCCTACAAAAATTATAGATATAGCCTTTCTCAAAAAGGTGAGGTATGACTGACAGCTTATATAACCGCTTAAACCAAGAGGGCTGAAGCCCAACAACGTACCTAATCTTTGTGACAACCGCTATAAATTCGCCCCTGCTTTCGCTCTTTTTCCTCCCCTGAGTCCTCTGCGCCTCTGCGGTTTATAAAAAAGCCCCTTCACTTTAATATCACATCAAAAAAATTGAACCGTCAATGCAGAAAACTGAAAAATCAAACAAGTATTTAAATATATCTCTCTATACTGTTATTATCATCGGTTCATTCATAGCAGTAGGGTATAAGTTCCCGATAGGAGGCAACTTTCCCGAATTGCCACAAATCCAATCGCTGCTCAATCCTGAACTTTACAAAAATGACTATCACGTTCAGGAAATGGTTAAATTCAATCCGAGATACTATTATTATCAGATCATTTATTTGTTAGCAAGCTTAGGGTTAAGCATCCCCTTAGTACATTTTATTTATCAATTCCTAGCCTTTGGTTCAGTTATCCTAGCTTGTCGGGCAATTATCAGAATATATACTAATTCACAACTGCCAGTAGCAGCAATGAGTTTCTTGTGTTTAGCCGCTTCATTTACAGATGTGGGCAACACGCTGATATTTTCCACAAAATCAGTACCGAGTACCTTCGCAATGGGTGTCGCAATCTGGGGAATTTACTTTAGTTTGCGTCAGAAATGGCTGACAGGATATTTCTTTTTTGGACTGGCTTGTTTGCTGCAATTTTTAGTGGGTTTTCTGCCGGGATTGATGATGATTCCCGTTTTACTGATAAAATCTGTCAAAAAGCGACAGTACAAAACATTGATTTTGGCGATCGCACTTTTAGCAGCAATGTCAAGTATAGTGTACGTACCCATGTTATTGACAGGTACTACCGGTACTCCAACCATGGATAATGCCGAGTTTGTATTCATCCACGCCAAAGTCCGCAATCCTCACCACATCCTGCCGTCAAATTGGACTATGGGGAATTGGTTGAACTTTATCTGCTTCATCAGTGGCGGCTTGCTGTGCATCAAAAATACCGACTTACTCCAAAAAGCAGACAAGATTAATTTTTACATAATTGTTGGCACGTCAATTTTCGCGCTGTTCTTAAACTACGTATTTGTAGAAGTTTACCCGCTAGCTTTAATCGCCAAACTGCAATTGGCGAGAACCGTTCCATTTGCTCAGTTAATTATATTTATTGCTGTTAGTTTAACCGTCGATAGGCTTTACACAAATAAAAAAATAGCTGTTAGCTTGTTGCTGCTCTCTGTACTGACGTTGCCTTTTCGAGGTGTAATTTTCCTCGGATTATCAGTTTGGCAAAGCAGAAACTACGTATTTCCCAAGAGATACAATATATTGTTGTGGATTTTTACAGCAGCAACGTTGATTTTTAGTTTGATATATCCGGCGACTGATTCGTGGGAAATTATAGGAAATCGCCTAATTAGCATACCTATCCTCTTTTCAATTCTTGCCTTGCCTTTCATTTTAGAACAAACATCTATATCTACAGCACTCACACAAATAGTAACCCATATTTTAGCTTTGACAACTACCGCCATCTTAGTTTTGGGAGTAGGAGGGATTTTACCAAAGCCAATGTTAGAAACATTTCAAAAAAGAGTTAATATTAATGTAGTTACCAGCAACGACTTAAACAGACTAGCTTTACACTTTTCGCAAATTAGCAATCAAGATGCACTCATATTAATTCCACCTTCAGTTACCAGCTTCCAGTTTTACTCTCAGAGAGCTATAGTAGTTAATTTTAAGAATTTTCCCTTAACAGAAACAGGAATCAAAGAGTGGCAAAATCGCATGGAAGCTATTTTAGGAGTTCCCTTAAACCCGCAAATGATTTGGGGAGGGAACGACTTATTCAGCCGTCGCAGCAGTACAGAGTTAGTCAAAGTAGCCCAAAAATATCAGGCCGATTATATCCTGACTCGCAGCGATTGGCATCCAAACATTGAAGGAGAAATAGTAGATAAACAAGGCAAATGGATAATCTTTAAAATCACAAATAAAACAGGTTCGTAGTGAGGACTTCAGTCCTTCTTCAGGTTCGTAATTCAGGTTCGTAGTGAGGACTTCAGTCCTTCTTAAGGTTCGTAGTAAGGACTTCAGTCCTTCTCCAGGTTCGTAGTGAGGACTTCAGTCCTTCTCCAGGTTCGTAGTAAGGACTTCAGTCCTTCTTCAGGTTCGTAGTGAGGACTTCAGTCCTTCTTAAGGTTCGTAGTGAGGACTTCAGTCCTTCTTAAGGTTCGTAGTGAGGACTTCAGTCCTTCTTAAGGTTCGTAGTGAGGACTTCAGTCCTTCTTCAAAATCAGAGGACTAAAGTCCTCACTACAAACATCATAATATAAACAGTTAAATATCAAAATCCGAATCATCAATAATTTCACAAATCTGCTTATCCACATAATCAGCAGCCACATTCCGCGCAATCAACTCAGCCAAAATTCCCAAAGAAATCAACTGCACCGACAGAATTGTACACAAAATCCCAAAAAATAGCAAAGGTCGATTCCCGATCGGCCCAAAGTGCATCCCGGCTAAATTTAGAAACCAAATCACAATCAAATAACTCAGCGAAACAGTACCCACCAAGCCAAAACACAACCCCAATCCACCAAACAAATGACCTGGTTTGTGCAAATACTGAGTAGTCGCCAACACCGTCAACAAATCAATAAATCCCCGCGCATAACGTTCCCAACCGTAATTTGATTTACCATGTTTTCGCGGATGGTGTTCGACAACTACTTCGCCAATTTTAAAACCTAAATTATTTGCTAATGCTGGAATATAGCGGTGCAATTCCCCGTACAATTTAATTGAGTGTAAAACTTCCCGCCGATAAGCCTTGAAACCGCAATTCATGTCGTGCATTTGCACCCCAGTCAGCAAACACGCAACTGCATTAAACAGCCTCGAAGGCAAGGTTTTCGATAGGGGGTCATTCCGCTGTTTTCGCCAACCAGAGACCAAATCAAATCCCAATTCTAGATGATGTAAAAATTTTGGAATTTCGGCGGGGTCGTCCTGTAAATCTGCATCGAGAGTAAAGATAATTTTTCCTGCTGCATTGCGAAATCCTGCTGAAAGTGCGGAGGATTTGCCAAAATTGCGGCGCATTCTTATCGCTTTAATTTGTTGGGGAAATTGACTGGCTAAATCAGCAATTTCTCGCCAAGAAGCATCGCGGCTACCATCGTCTATGAAAATGACTTCGTAACTGTCAATTCCTGTTTGGGACATGACTGTGCTAATTTTTTCAAACAGCATTTTGAGGGTTGCTTCTTCGTTATGAACGGGAATTACGAAGCTGATTTGTTTGGGCATAAGGCAATTATATTTTATTTGTGTTGTCAATGAGTTTTTTTATTAACCGCAGAGGGCGCAGAGGGCGCAGAGAAGGAGGAGCACAGAGAGAGTAGGAAAAAGGGGTTTATAAATTATTTATGGTTGTTATGGATAAATTTTAATTTTTATCGATAAATTGGGAGTTTCGCAAAGCTACCCAACCTTCGCGGTTTTTGAATGAAGCATAGGCTGTCAATAATTTATCTGTTGGCGATGTTTGAATGTATCCTCTCCAAGCTGCGGATTCGTAGGCTGTCCCAAATAAGTTAACTAAGTCGGGGCGGGGAAATCCTGACATGGCGAAACCTCGAACTACATTTTCTTGGTTGAGAATGACAATACATTTTACATGATTTTCGGGATCTCCTACCCAACCAATTACTCTAGCGGCGGCTGGTGCGAGTTTGGTGATTGTATCAAAATATCCGGGTACTCCGTCTTTGGGGACTGAGAGTAAATTCGGGTCGATTTTTGTGTCTAATGCTGCACAGAAGTTGTATTTTTTGATGTCTCGATTGAATGGTACTAAGTTGTTAGTTTTTAAGGCATCGATTAATCCGACAAATGCGGCGGGTTTGTTTCCTACTCTCTCTTTAATTAGGGTGATGTCGGTGATGCCTAATTGCAATGATAGTGCTACTAGCGGTTGATAGGTGGCTCTGCGGCCGATCGCCCTTGCAGTTTCGCCGCCCACCCCGTACATTAAAATGACGGCGGCTGTCACGACTGCAAACAGCGGTGTCAGCCATCGTTCTTGAATTCTCGGTTTCGGCTGCAACTCCTGCACAGCAAGCACTGTGAGGATAATTGTACTCATCCAAAACAAGGCTGGGAGTGTGGCGTAGCGGGAAGCGGTAGCCTGTTCGACTCCAAATCCCGATCGACTAACTGCGGCCATTAAAGCCGTTTGCAGGGTGTACAATTGGATGGACAGCCAAGGCAGCCAATTTGGGCGATTCCCTACAGGATAGCCAAGCTGCACAGACTTTTTTGCCAATAGCCAATAACCGACAAAACCCGTTACAGCAATCAAGCCAATTATACCAATAATTGACGCAACAATAAGATTTTCGCTAAAAATACCCCCGAGATAAATCGGAATATATTCGAGAGTTTTCAGCGGATTGATTTTAGTCAAAGAAGGATGATTGGACGGAGTTTTGTAAGTTAAAAAATAAATACCAATCACCGCAATCGAAGCAGCAAAATACAAATAAGTTATCCGCCGAGGAAACCGCAGCACAATCGCAGCGCCACACAATATCGGCCACAAACCTAAAGGAGTGCTGTAACTAATACAACCTAAAATCCCAAAAACAATACTACCAATTACCCACTTGTTTTGTTGCACTCCCTCATTACCCATATCTGCCGGGGAATGAATATCTAAAGGTTCTGCTTCTCTGCTATTTAATAATAAATTCACGTAGGATTGCAAACAAAATATCGCACAAATTACAAATAAATTAGCAATAATCCAGTGGACTCCACTAAATCCCCGCATCCAGTTGTGTGCCGCCGCCGGAGTAAAATTAAAAATAGAAATACACAGGATGACTGAGATAAATTGTAGTGGAAAATTCCTTAATTTTAAAGGCAGTAAAGCAATCAAGACATAGCACTGAATCAAAGCCAAAAACCAAGCAATCAAACACAAACCAATATTTGAACCTTGGGTGACAATAATATTCAAGCCATAGATAATCGCCGGAATCAAGACAAAATGCTCGTTCGCCCGAAATATCCAGTTAAAAGGATTTGTAGAGAAACCGTCTACTGAATAAAAATTCCAAGTCATCCACCAATAATCAAAATTAGACAAGTCTCCCGCTTGGGATATCAAGTACAAAATATATGCAGCGGGTATCAAAATGCCGATAGCTGAGGTGATAATTAAAACATCTTGGTTCTTGATTTTCATGAATTCGGAGATAGATATTTTTAAAGATTTACTGAATTATTTATAGCGGTTCTCAAAAAAGTGAGGTACGTTGTTGGGCTTTAGCCCTCCGATCTTTATTATATATTAAGCAACGTCGCATCAAAAACTCCATTTACATTCATACCCGATCTTTGTGACAAATGTTATATAGCCTTTCTCAAAAAGGTGAGGGATGACTGACAGGTTATATAACCACTGAAATCAAGAGGGCTGAAGCCCAACAACATACCTCATCTTTGTGATAACCGCTATATATAGCCTTTCTCAAAAAGATGAGGTACAACTGGCAGCTTGTATAACCGCTTAGACTAAGAGGGCTGAAGCCCAACAACATACCTCATCTTTGTGATAACCGCTATATATTTCATTTAATTTAATGGTTGTTAGCGCCTGCTGAGAAGGCGAATTGTTTTTAAGGTGGGGTTTAAATCCCGTCTTAAAAACTTCGCGCATCTGTCAACTGTCAATTGTCAACTCTGAGGGCGGGCACGGGGGCACCGCCCCTACAACTGTCAACTGTCAACTGTCAACTCTTTAACCAGCATTTGTCTGAGCCCTTGCCGCCAGTGGGGAGGATAGGTTCCCAGAAGTGCTGATATTTTTACTGTAGAAAGTACAGAAAAAGCGGGACGTTTTGCGGGTGTGGGATATTCGGCGGTGGTGATGGGAATTACGCGCTTGATTTTGAGGGGAAAGCCGAGTTTCTCTGCTTCTTCAAAAATGGCGATCGCAAAATCGTACCAACTACACACACCGCTGTTAGTATACTGGTAAGTCCCAAAACTTTCTAGCCCAAGCAGAGGGATGATTTGGGCAGTCGCAGCCCCCAAATCTGCCGTCGAAGTTGGACTTCCAATCTGATCTGCTACTACCCGAAGTTCTTCCCTATCTTTGCCCAATCTCAGCATGGTTTTGACGAAGTTACCTTTACCTCCGTTACCGTAAACCCAGGCGGTTCTAATAATAATATGTCGGTTTCCCGCTTTTCTAATTGCTTCCTCGCCTGCTAATTTGGACTTCCCGTAAATTCCCAATGGGTTTGTAGAATCTGTTTCGAGATAAGCAGAACCGCTGCTACCATCAAATACGTAATCAGTGGAAAAGTGGATTAAACTTGCTCCCAGTTTCTCGCATTCTTCGGCAAAGATGCCCGGTGCGATACCGTTGACTGCGTGGGCTAAGTCTGCTTCGCTTTCGGCTTTGTCAACCGCAGTGTAAGCAGCGGCATTTACGACGACATCCGGTTGAATGTCAGCCATTGCTTGACGGATGGTTTCGGGCTGGGATAAATCGACGGAAGTGCGATCGACTGCAATAACCTCTCCCACAGATAATAGTATGGGCTGTAATTCTTGAGCTAGCTGTCCGCTACCGCCTGCGAGTAAAATTTTCATTATCTAAAACACTTGAGCTCTTTTCAATGTTTGTCCGGCTTTGTCTTTAGGTGATAAAATTGGTTCGGCACCATCTAGCGGCCAGGCGATCGCCAAATCAGGGTCATTCCATACAATACACCGCTCGTGTCCCGGTGCATAGTAGTCTGTAGTTTTGTACAAAACTTCAGCAATGTCTGATACTACTAAAAAACCGTGAGCAAATCCCGCCGGCACCCAAAATTGCCGCTTATTTTCTGCACTCAGTAATTCGCCCACCCACTGTCCGAAAGTCGGCGAACTTTTTCTAATATCCACCGCCACATCATATATTTCGCCCGCCACAACCCGCAGCAATTTACCTTGAGGCTGCTGCATTTGGTAGTGCAAACCCCGCAGCACATTTTTAGAAGACTTGGAATGATTGTCTTGCACAAATTCTGCCGTCACGCCTGTTTTTTCGACAAAAGCTTGGTGATTGAAACTCTCAAAAAAGAAACCGCGATCGTCTCCGAAAATTTTCGGCTCAATTATCAGAACGTCCGGTATTTCTGTAGATATAACATTCATAGTTGGCTGTATCGCGTGATAAACTCATACTCAGTCTATGCTATCTTACTATGAAAACTGACACATATCTCAAAAAGTTGTATGCCAACCGATTTGATTCCCGACAGATGCAAGCCAAGGTGGCACTTTGGAAAGTTTTAATTGACGAATTTTTACAAGATTATGTTCCTCCAGAATCGGCAGTTTTAGATATTGGCGGCGGCTACTGCGAGTTTATCAATCAAATTCGGGCTGGCGACAAATGTTTAATTGACCTGAATCCCGATTCAAAGTTATTTGCTAATGCTGATGTCAAGGTGCTGAATATTGATGTGCTTAACTTAGATAATCGTACTTCTTTTAGCGAACAGTTCGATCGCATTTTTATATCGAACTTTTTTGAACACCTCCGCAACAAAGAGGAACTTGTAGAAATCATCTCATTTTGCTTTGATGCGCTGAAGCCTAGCGGCTCTCTTTTGGTGATTCAGCCAAATTTCAAATACTCTTACAAGGAATACTACGATTTTATCGACCATCAATTACCGATTACACATTTATCCCTGCAAGAGCTTTTACAAACTGTCGGGTTTAAAGTTGATGTAATGATACCGAGATTTTTACCGTTTTCGACGAAAGGGCGGCCGGCTTCGCCGTTGTTGTTAAAGGTTTACCTGAAATTGCCTTTTTTATGGCGTTTTTTGGGCGGGCAAATGTTTGTTAAGGCGTCGAAGATATAAGTTATAAGAGTCGGCGGTTGAAACCGCTACTATACACACAAAGTTATAATAGTCGGCGGTTGAAACCGCTACTACACAAACAAAGTCGGCCTCCGCCGACTGAAGAATAAAGATAAACCTTTAAGAGTCGGCGGTTGAAACCGCTACTATACAAACAAAGTCCGCCTGCGCGGACTGATAGAAAATAGCTCATTTTAATAATTCATCAACGGGAATGCTAAAACCAGGCAAAACAATTTGAGTGCTAACAACTTCCCCAGCAATAAAGATAATTCTAGTTTGTTTTGTGACTACAATAACCCATTGGTTTTCTGGATATACCAGCCAAACTTCCTCACTTCCCGATTCCAAATATTCCGTAGCTTTCGCAATTACATCTTCCGCTAAATCTGTTGGCGAAACAATTTCAGCACATAGAGGGAAGCTTTGCGGTAGGACTTTGAGACTGCCAAATTGTGCGGCTAATTCTGGGGGAAGGTAAGCAACATCAGGATAGCGCCCTTGCTGCTTTGTGCGACAGGGAACGTCGGTATAAACTTTTCCTCCCTGTCGGCTGGAGTCTTTGTAGTTTCTCCAACAAAAGTAAAGATTTCCCTGTACTTCGCTATGCTTGAGAGTCATGCCATTTTTTTCCAATAATTCGCCATCAACCCACTCTTCTAGATCCGGTGGATTTTCCATCCATGCTTCTAGAGAGTAGGTTTGAGATTCGGCGGCAACAACTATAGAAGTTATCATTTTTTGGTTCTCCGTGTGGAACTTTTTTCTATGATATCAGATACGATCGCCCTTTATGCCTGTCACATCCAAGTGTTATCATAAAAATGACGCATTATCAAGCATTTCAGACTGTCTGCTATTGAGATGAATCTGCCATAAAAGGATCAGTTTGAGGACAAAAATGATGAGACAAACTAAATCATCCGCCGCCCTTGCAATCAATCTTCCGCCAACACTCATACTCACCGTTACCCGCGAACAGTTCATCGAATTGGCGATCGCAAATCGGGATGTACAATTAGAACGCACAGCAACAGGAGAATTAATCGTCAACCCTCCCACAGGAGGCGAAACAGGAAGAATAAACATGGAAATCGGCGGACAACTTTGGTTGTGGAACCGACAAAATCAACTAGGTACAGCGTTTAGTTCTTCTACTGGTTTTGACCTACCAAACGGAGCAATTCGCTCTCCTGATGCGTCTTGGGTGCGTCAAGAAAGGTGGGACGCACTCACCCCAGAACAAAAAGAAGGTTTTGCTCCTATTGCTCCTGATTTCGTGGTGGAACTCCGTTCTAAAAGTGACAGAATGCAGCCGCTGCGAGATAAAATGAAAGAATATATGGCAAACCAGGTTCGTTTGGGTTGGTTGATCGATCGCAAAAACCGAAAAGTAGAGATTTATCGGCAAAATATGGAAGTGGAAGTGTTAGAAAATCCTGCAACTTTATCTGGGGAAGAGGTATTACCTGGGTTTGTTTTGGATTTGACACAAATTTGGTAAGATCGAGTCGATCGCCCGCAATATCCAGGTACAGGTTGACTAAAATCAGGCAGAAACCGGGTTTTTTCGACAATTTCCACCGCAGTTTAAAATCCACGAAAAACCCGGTTTCTTGAAGTTCGATCGCCCTTAATATTAAACCAGATCGCACACTGCCCCTAAAGATGCGATCGTCACTTTTTCAGCATCCGTCAAACCCGTAACGCCCGTGATATTCATACCCTCATAAGGTCTTTCAGCTATCAGCGTTTTGAGGCACTCACCAGTCTTGACATCCCAAAGCTTAATAGTTGCATCAAAGCTGCCACTAGCCAGAAGTTTACTGTCAGGACTAAGTGCTATCGATCGTATCCCTTGAGTATGTCCCTCTAAAGTTTTCAGGCAGTCTCCTGTCTGGATATCCCAAATTTTTATTATTTGGTCAAAACCAGCACTAACTAAATTTTTACTGTCAGCGCTAAATGCTACCGATAATAACCATTTACTGTGTTTTTGCAAGGTTTGAAAACATTCTCCAGTACGAATATTCCATAACTTGATTGTTTTGTCCGTACTAGCTAAGGTTAAGCCATCTGGACTAAATGCCACTGAAACCACACCTCCAGTATGTCCTTGTAATGTTTTCAGACATTCTCCTGTGCGAAGATCCCATAGCTTCACTGTTTGGTCTTCACTGCCACTGGCCAGGGTTGTACCATCAGGACTTATTGCTACAGACCACAACCAGTTTATATGTCCTTGCAAAGTTTTCAGACATTCTCCAGTGTTAATATCCCATAACTTGATATTTCCATCTGTACTAACACTGGCTAGGGTTGAACCATTGGGACTAAACATCACTGAATTGACGCCTCGGGTATGTCCTCGAAAGGTTTTCAAGCATTCTCCTGTATGGATATTCCACAACCTGACAGTTGTGTCGCAACTACCACTAGCAACAGTGATACTGTCAGGGCTTATTGCTACTGAGTTAATTCGACCGGTATGACCCTGCAAAGATTTCAGGCATTGTCCAGTTTTGATATCCCATAACTTTAATATTTGGTTTTCATTTCCACTAGCTAAAACTGTAGCGTCAGGGCTAATTGCCACTGCTCGTATAGAATTGATATTACCTTGCAAAGATTTCAGGCATTCTCCGGTTTGGATATCCCAGAGCTTTATTGTTTGGTCATCACTCCCGCTGATAAAGGTTGCACCATTAGGGTTAATTGCTACTGACCTGATTCTATCGATATGTCCCCATAGGGTTTTTAAACAGTCTCCGGTTTGGATATCCCAGAGCTTTATTGTTTGGTCATCACTCCCAGTGATGAAAGTTGCACCATCAGGGCTAATTGCCAACGATCTGACTATATCGGTATGTCCCGATAAGGTTTTTAAATATTGCCCTGTTTGAATATCCCATAGCTTAACGCTTTGGTCATCACCAACAACAGCTAGGACTCTACCATCAGGGCTAATAGCCACTAACCTAACTCTGGCAGTGTGATGTAAGGTGCTTAAACATCGCCCTGTTTGGATATTCCATAGCTTCACAGTTTGGTCACTACTGCCACTGAATAAAATCGTACCATCATTACTGATTGCCACTGACTCTACCGCGTGGCTGTGTCCTTGCAAGGTTTTTAAACATTCCCCACTCTCAATGTTCCATAGTTTTATAGTTTTGTCATCGCTACCACTGGCTAGAATTATACCTTGAGGGCTAATTGCAACTGAATTTACTCGATTGATGTGGTCTACCAAAGTTTTCAAACATTTCCCAGTTTGAATATCCCATAACTTTATGGTTAGGTCAAAACTAGCACTGGCTAAAATTTTACCATCTGGACTAAAAGTGACTGACTTTACCCAATCAGTATGTCCTTTGCATAGAAAAATTTGTTTACTACCCTCAGCTTGCCACAAGCCAACGTCACAACTAGCATCACCGATAGCGAAGTGCTTCCCATCAGCACTAAATGCTACTGCAAAAACTGCACCAAAAGCTTTGATAAAACTAGAATCACTCAAATTCGCCCCAGCAAAATTGACACGCCGCAAACTAGCATTAGAAAAATCCCCACCTTTAATCACAGCCCCCGATAAATCTCTCCCTTCCAAAGCAGCATTATCAATCTTCACCAATACCGTCGCCGCATTCCCACCGATATAACCAACTTCCGCCTCAGTTTTGCCTTTCGTCGCCTCCAAAACTTCTAACAGTCTCGACTTAACCTCACCCACAAACTCGGCTTTTGCCAGCATCGGCACCAACAAATCCATCACCGCTTTCGTCAAAGGTTCCCGCCCGAAACTGTTAAGCAGTTGCCCTAAACTTTCACTCACAAAACCCTTCAAAGCCGGAATCGGCACAATATCACCAGCACGATCCGCCTGACGGCTAAAATACGCCGACCAAGTATAATTCACCGACTCAACAGAATTATCCAAATACAATTGTGCCTGCGATAACTCCGTAAAATCAGCGGGCAAAACCCCCAACTCCGCCGCCAACTTATACGCTACAAAAAACTCCAAGAGTGACCTGTGTGCCGGAGAATAATCCCCCTCAGCATTGCGAATTAACATCGTTTGACCCATCATGTCGTAATGCCAGTGGTCTAAATCCTTTTCTGCTTGCACCGCAGCCCCAAACAAGCGGCGAATTCTGTCTGGAAACAGCCGATAATTCAAACGCATTTGGTCGGTTGATAGCATTTCCCAGGACAGTTCGCACAGGAAAAATAACTTATCTGCCAGGGATGTAAACGTCCTTTCTGCCTTAATATCCCGTTCCATTTTCCGCCGCACCGCATACAGGTAAACTCGCGACATATCCACGGGTTTACCTGCTTGAATATCCGGCAACGATTCTAATATCAATTCTGCCATCACCGGCCGCCGCGCCAAATCCAATAATTGCGGATTGTTCATCACCTGTGCTACAGTTTCGGCATCGGCTTGGTGAGATAATACTTGACGGATTTGGTCGTCGTCAAATGCCGCCAATTCCAATACTTCAAACTGCGGTGTTTCTCCGCTGAGATTGGCAGTCGAGGCTTTTAATTCGGCATTCAATAAAGCGCGTCCTTCTTTGGCTTCGGGAAAGTGTTCTGTGCGACAGGTTAAGATGACTTTTGCACCGGGAACAATTACTTTTGCTAGTTCCCAGAAGTTGTTAATTGTTTGTTGTCGATCGCACTTAGCGGCCATTTCATCAAACCCGTCAAAAATCAACAGCAATTTACCCATCCGATTCAGTTGGTCGAACACTTCGCTATTGAGTCGAATATTATGCTGGGTAAAGAAGAAACCAGCCAAAACATTCTCAACATTCAAAGCTTTTGCATAGTCGCGCAAAGTAATAATTAAAGGCAACCGAGGCCGTTGAGTTCCTTTTTGTTTTGCTTGTTGGTAGCGCTGCAAAGCCGTCCAAGCGTAGTGAAAAGCAAACCAAGTTTTCCCCGTCCCGAATTCGCCCAAAACTGAAATATGTTCCTTCGCCGGATCGTCCATCCACAAGTCAATATAACCGTCAATCCAGCCATCTTCTTCGCCGTAATAGCTCGCATCAATTTGTCGCTTATTAACGCCATCTAACTCGGCTTTCGTACAACCGAGAGGCACGTATTTCCCATCGATTTTTCGGCGCTTAACTTCATTCTCCAACCATTCGATGTAGCCGCTAAAATCAGCATCCACATCAATCAGTTCGTCAAACGTATAACAATCGAGATGGCGATTTTCTGGTTGGTCAACTTCCCTGCGGGCGGCTTTAGAAATCCGGCGCGATGTCACCAGCCAACCTTCATCGGTTTTTTGCGTTTTTACCGACTGTCTCAGCGCCCCGACATCTTGAATTCCCGCTTCTCCCGCCATGCCGCGAATCAAAATGCGATCGAACCTACCCCGCCTCACCGGAATCCGAATAATCCATTCAAAATAGTTATCTTCCCAAACCTGATACGGCTCAAAATCGTAGCCCAATATTTCAAACCAACCGCGCATTTGCTGCGCCAAAGCAAACTCTTGGGATTTTACCGCAGTTTCATTTCCTGCTGGTAAAGCCGGGTTAATTTCCACAGCCAGCCGCGCCATTTCCGCCCGCATTCCTTCGAGAGTTGGCAGTCGATCGAGCCTTTCTTGAACTGCTACAATTTGTTTGTGTACTGAATCAATCTGATGATTCGTCAAAGCTTCTTTGGGATTGCGGGTGCGTTTGGTGACGGCGATAAAAACTGCGGAAAAAGCAGCAAATTCGCGCCGAATGTCAATCCCTAAATCTTTAATTTCATCTCCCAAAGCATAGGCATCGAGAAAATCTTCTCCTTGTTTGAGAAACACAGCCGGAGAATTGCGATCGAATGCTTGGCGGAAAGCTTGTTTAATCTCTTCTTCCCGAAACAGTTCTAAAATTGGCTTGGGTTTACCGACGCCGTATTCTACTAAAGTGTAGGCGTAAACGCTGCTGAAATCCGGTAGCGGATGTTCGGGGTCGAGGTTAAATTGTTTGAGTAATTTGATGACTGTTTCGCTGCGTTGAAACTTATCTTTAATTATAGGATTGGCGATGCTGGTAAGGGCGCCAATAATCATATCAAGATTTGGTACAATCATGCTGGGATTTTGAGGTAGTTGGTGGGGAATTAGGAAATGCGATCGCACCCGACAGACTTGTTTTTATCTTAAGGTCAAAAGTAGTCACAGACTGCTGGCAAGATTATTAAAGCCCGATCCCCCCTAGCCCCCCTTAAGAAGGGGGGGATCGGAATCTTCTTAAAGTCCCCCTTTTTAAGGGGGATTTAGGGGGATCGAGACTATGGTAAAAACGAGATTTCTCAAGACGTTTAGTCTTAAATTAACACCAGTGGCTACTGCCGTCTCCCTACGGTATATTATGAAAATTCATCAATTGGCAGTACATCTAACATCAGCATCCTCACATTAGTTTCCGCAAATCCTGTTCGAGATAAGAGCGATCGCCCTTCAACGCCGCTTTTACCAAATCTTGAACCAAAAGATTAGTCCTGCGTCTTCAGCAAAACCGCGCTGTGCCCAGCGTAGGCGTCATGGATGCGTTCGACATGATTGGAAAAGGTGTTCACCGGCAACTCCGAGGGCAGATACCACTGGATTTCGTCTGCTTCTGCCGTGGTGTGCGGGCTACCTCCGACGACTTCGCAGCGGAATGTAAACACCAAGTCCGATCGCACTGGTATAGCATAAATCGCGATCGCGCCTATCACCTTGACAAGCAAACCAACCTCCTCTTCCACCTCACGGACAACCGCAGCCCACGGAGTTTCCGCCGCCTCAACCCTACCACCAGGCAAGTTCCAAGCATCCCTATCGGTGCGATGGCACAGCAATACCTTGCCGCCGTTATCAATAATCGCAAAAGCACCAATGGTGTGCATGGTTGACAAGCCTAATTTTTGTAATGAATAGCATTGAAATTTTCAGTGAAGTGCGATCGCATTTCACTGCTATGTATCCTTTTTTGCCTCGGTTTCCTGCTGTTGACGGTCTTCCAGTGCTTTGTCGATCGCCTTGCTAACAATCCATGAAACAGAACGTTCTTCAGAAGTAGCCCATTCCTCAAGAGCCTCCTTTTTTTCCTTTGTTACATACACAGCTATCAACTCAAGCTTACGCTTCCCGCCCATTAGGTTTTTCTCTCTTAAATTGACTCACATTTTAACTTCGATCCAATCTTTAACCAACTCACAGAGTGTTAATAGCTGTTGGATTCATTCTTTCACCTCCGGTGTAGATGCTTGTTGCTGTTCTTGACTTTGATACTCTTTAACACCTTTTTCAATCAGCTTCCCAGCCAGCCAAGATACGGATCGCTCATCTTTCTCGGCCCATTCTTCTAATGCTTTGGCGATTTCAGGATTGACGTAAGTTGTTACTCGTGTGAGATTTTTTGCTGCCACGTTTGTGTTTTTTCCATAACTACTTTAGATAACATTCTACTTTTTGACGTTACCTATTGACATGGTGTTACAAGGAATGGTACTATTTTACTTGGTAACAAAAGATGTTACTCAATTTCGACAAAAACCAAACCCCCGCCGTTTCAGACTGCAATCAAGACGCGGCAGGGGTTTGGACTCCCACATTCACGAGATAACCCTATTAGGAGATAACTCATTAGGAGACAACTCTATGATACCAACACCAAAGTCCGTTCCCGAACTACTGCGCGAAGAAATTCCCAACGCGCCCCCCGACAAAAAACCCGTCCGCTTGCTGCTGTGCGGCACTCCCAAGGGCGTCAACTGGATCGTAGATATCCTGCAAATCTTGGGTTTTGCCAAGGTTGAGGAATGGAGTCCGCCTCTCCCCTCGCCGATTAGCGGTGAAATCATGCGGATTTTGACCCGCTATTTTGCTGAGTAGAAATTGATGGTGATGGCTGTTGCCGATTGGAGCGATGGCTGTCACCTACGAACTTTGAATTGTTATAATAAAAATTGCAAATTGTCCTATATTTTGGGCTTTGTGAGATGAGGATTAATTTGCTAAAACAGCATCAATTTTAGGACAAAATCATGGTACAAACCAACTCATCCGCTGCCATTGCACTCAATATTCCACCAGCACTAACGCTCACCGTTACCCGCGAACAATTCGTTGAATTGGCAATGGCTAATCGAGAGTTACAATTAGAACGCACAGCAACAGGAGAATTAATCGTGAATCCACCAACCGGAGGCGAAACAGGATATCGAAATCTGGATATAGAAGGGCAAATCTGGCTGTGGAATCGGCGGACTAGACTCGGTAAAGCATTTAATTCTTCTACTGGTTTTCACCTGCCCAATGGAGCCGATCGCTCTCCCGATGCAGCTTGGGTTCGTCAAGAAAGGTGGGATGCACTCAGCCCAGAACAAAAAGAAGGTTTTATTCCGTTAAGCCCAGATTTTGTCGTGGAACTCCGTTCTAAAAGTGACAGAATCAAACCGCTGCAAGATAAAATGCAAGAATACATGGAAAACCAGGTGCGGTTGGGTTGGTTGATAGATAGAAACAACAGAAAAGTGGAGATTTACAGACAGAACCAAGAAGTAGAATTGCTGGACAATCCTGCAACTTTGTCCGGCGAAGATGTGTTGCCTGGTTTTGTCTTGGATTTGACAGAAGTTTGGGGATAAATGCTGAATTTTGTTAAACAGTGGCAATTCCTCATCTTCTAAGCTGGGAAATTTGATCTATAATGTACGGGGAATATATCAATTTGTTGAAAGTACCTGACGATTGAGAATGTTTATTGAAGATAATAGTGGGAATTGTAGATGGAGATGAAATTTCGCGGTAGGGTGCGTCGCTTCCAACCACTCAAATAGTGGCGAAAATTCTCGTAGCGACGCACCTTACTATTAGCAATCTGCCATTTAAAAACTTCCTACAATATTGAACTCAAAACCACCTCATTAGCAGCAATCCAGTCATAAATATCCTGCAAAGCAGCTTCCGGGCCGATCGCAGGCTGCCATCCAGTCTTCTCCATCACCCTAGAAGAATCGGTAATAAAAATCGGAATATCCCCCGCCCGTTCCTCTAAAACCGGATGAATGGGAATTGATTTACCCGAAATCTTGCGGCACAAATCAGTTGTCTCAACTAAAGACAGACTGTTACTCAAACCACCACCAACATTAAAGACTTCACCGTCAAATTCAGCAAAATGTTCTAACTGATAATTGACTAATCTCAACAAATCTTCAACGTGCAGCAAATCTCTAACTTGCTTACCACTGCCACCAAAACCGATATAATTGAGTGACTTCTGAAAATAATGTGCGGCTACCCACAAACCGCAAACTCCCTGATCGACTTTACCCATTTGCCAAGCACCGGTAATTAACCCGCAGCGGTTGATAATTGCCTGCACGTTGTATGCTTCCCTGTACTCCTCAATCAGCAATTCCGAAGCTAATTTAGTTGCTCCGTAAAGCGAACGGTGTCCTTTTAACGGGAAGTCTTCGGAAATGCCTAACTTGGAGATACCGGGTAATGTTTGTTCTGGGGCGATCGCAAATCTATCATCCAACTCCAATAACTCGATCGACTTGACAGAGGCGATCGGATAAACCCGACTCGTAGACAAAAACAGCAAACTCGCACCAGTCTGTCTCGCCAACTCCAAAACATTCACAGTACCCAGCAAATTCGTCTGCAAAACGTACTGAGGCGAACTAAAACCCGCCAGCACAGAAGGCTCCGCAGCGCAATCTAGAATACAATCGGCATTGAGTGCAACTGGATCTAAATCAGCCGCCGTGCGAATATCCCCGTAAACAAACTGAATCCCAGAACTTTTAAGTCTGGGAATATTCAATTCCGAACCCCGGCGACGCAGGTTATCCAAACAAATTATTTGCCATTCCGGGTGAAGTTTCTTCAGGCCAATTGCCAAACAACTGCCGATAAAACCCGCACCGCCCACAATTAAAATTCTTTCAGGCATTAACTAAATTTCTTGCTAAAATATGGTTCGTAGTAAGGACTTCAGTCCTTATTCCTTCGCAGTCAGGACTTCACTCCTTGACTTAGGCAACAAATCTAATTGCAACTCATTCATCTTTTTAGTCCGGTGGTAGTCGCCGCGAGAGAGATGTTTTTCCAGCCAGACATACAAGACAATAAACAAGTATCGACTGCCCATCTCTTTGATTTTAAGCTTAGAAATACCAGCAGTCCGATTGTACCATCTCAGAGGAATCACCGTATAGGAAAAACCCCGAACAATTGCTTTTAGGGGAAGTTCGACAGTCAAATTAAAGTGATGGCTCAAAATCGGTTGTATGCCTTCAATCACTTCTTTCCGGTAGATTTTAAAAGCATTGGTGACATCGTTGTAGCGCAACCCAAAAATACTTTTGACAAACCAGTTTGCTAAGCGATTAATTCCTAACTTGTGAATTGGATAATCAACGACAAACCCGCCTTTGATAAATCTGGAACCGAAAACGCAGTCATATCCTGCTTGCAATTGGCGGTATCCTGCTACCAAATCTACGGGATCGTCGGAAGCATCCGCCATCACAATCGCCACAGCATCGCCTTCAAATTCCGCCAATCCCCGGCGCACGGCAAATCCGAAACCGTTGGGAGGTTGATTGTTGATGTATCTAACTGTGGGGAAAGTCTCTGACAATTCCTGGCAAATGTCAACTGTTTTATCAGTGCTATTGTCATTCACAATCAAAATTTCGTGCTCGATCCCTTCTAAATCAAGCGTCTGGGCTAAAGCCCGCACAGTACCTTCCAAACAGCCCTCTTCATTGTGGGCTGGTATAACCACCGAAATTTTCACCAAAACCTCCGAGAAGCCCCTGGCTTCAGACATGGGGAGGGATAGGAGCGGCGATTGAGGGGGTTCGATGCCCCCTCAATCGCCATGCAATCTCCAGGAATGGCTCGTAATCTTGCTGTATAATTAGACATATCAATTGTCAAATTTTTTGAATTGTGGAACAAGTATTGACGTTAGTTTGCAAACTCCAACCAACGCCTGAGCAAGCTTCTAAAACAGATGCTTTGTTGAAGGCGTTTGCGGATGGTTGCAACTGGGTCAATCAGGTTGTTAAAGGTGGCGTGACCAGCAAAACGACGATTCAAAGCTTGACCTACCAAGAATTGAGAAAACAGTTTGGATTGAGCGCAAATCAGGCTGTGCGCGTCTGTGCCAGGGTTGGCGCAAATCGTAAAACCGCCAAGCTGAAAAACAAACCTGTGCAAGCGTTCAAAGCAACTAGCGCTGATTATGATGCCCGAATCTTTGGCTTTAGAGAAAAGGATTGGACGGTTAGTTTGACTCTGCTTAACGGACGTGAGCATATCAAATTGGATTTGGGAAACTACCAGCGAGGCAAGCTCAAAGGTCGAGTTCCTACCAGCGCTCAATTGTGCAAGCACAGGGACGGACGCTACTACATTCATATTCAACTCAAAGACGAAACGCCAGAGCCGATTCATTCCGATCGAGTGATTGGTGTTGACTTTGGGCGGCGTGATATTGCGGTAACAAGCGAGGGTGATAAATGGGACGGTAAGCAAATTCAGCAGGTCAGGGATAGGTTCTCTAAGGTTAGAGCATCGCTTCAAGCAAAAGCCTCGAAGGGCACAAGATCGACTCGTCGTCGGGCGAGACAGATTTTGCAACGGCTGTCGGGACGTGAGCGGCGCTTTCAACAATGGTTGAACCATAACATCAGCAAAGTAATTGTTCTGTCTGCCCTTCAACACAATGCCATTATTGCAATTGAGGATTTGACGGGTATCAGGGAACGCACCAATCAGCAACCCAGAAACAAAACCGAACGCCGCCGATCTAATAGTTGGGCGTTCTTCCAACTGAGGATGTTTCTGAACTACAAGAGTTTGAATTACGGCGCCCTGTTGGTGACAGTTAACCCTGCCTACACCAGCCAAACTTGCCACGTGTGCAACCATATCGGGTCCAGAAGCGATAAGCGATTTAAGTGTGGCAACTGTGGCTGGCATGGTGACGCTGATGTAAATGGTTCGTTTAATATTGCCAATCTTGGAGCCGTTGTAAGTCGGCTTAGAGGCTCGGACACGCTTAGTTGCGATGTCCAGGGCTACCAAAAGCCCCCCGCTTCAGCGGTGGGGTAACTTACTCCTCATCCTCCGCGCAACTGGACAAACTGGTTGTCAACAGGATTATACACCCAAGCTTTGATTTCGGTTTGGCCGATCGCCAAATCGCCACCAGACACATCAACCGCCCACCTCGCATTGTTGTACAACTGCGATTTCAAAGTCTTAGCAATATCGGGGCTGTCCAAATTTACATAAGCGTTAGCAAAAAAAGATTTGTTATCGCCGACAGATAGCAGTACAATATTCGGCTGTTTCCTGTTGTCTGGCAAAACCGCCCAACCAGCAGCTTTCAAGAATTTATCGCCCGTTGGAGGTTTGTCTAAATAGCCGTAAACTTTCTTGGTATTAGCAATAAACTCTACATTTTTCGCGAACTTTCTCCAACCAAATTTATCGAGAATAGCAGCACCATCTCTCACCAGCCAAGTTTTTTTGCTCAGCACCCTCAAACAGCTTTCTGGCGAATTCTTAAAAAAATCCGACGGTTCCAGGTAGTTAATTAACTGCAAACAATCTCGAGCGCCTTGCTTGTAAAGGAGTGCAGAGCTAGTTTGGGCGATCGCATTCTGAGAATTAACAATAATTATCCCAATTAATAGCAATAAAACTCCTCTATAAATAAATTTATAGTTGAATTTCAACAGAGATTTTGTTTCTCGAATAAACAATTGTCCTAACTGAACCAAAACAATTAACAGTAAAATCGAATTAGTCGTATATCTTGAAGATTCGATCGCCTGAATTGCCCCAAAATTAGCCCTACCAGCCGTAATAAACAAAGCCGACAAAACCGAAAACAAACCTATTGACAGCCAAGGCAAAGCCTGAGATCGCAATCCTAAATCAATTGTGGGATCGGCATCTTGCCCGTCCCCACCCAATCCCAAATCTGTTGATAAAATATTCTTCCCAAAATACCATACAAAAAATCCGAAAATTGCAAATACTACCAATCCTACAAATGCCGAAATTCCCGGAAATCTAACAATTGGTGAACCCAACAAACTCAAAAAATAATCAATTACCACCAGCGGCTTATTCAACAATGCAATAATACTTGTTTTACGGCTAGGATGATAATCAATGGAGTAAATAGCACAAGTTGCTGCAAACAGTAATATCCATAGAATTAATCTGCTTTTTTTCTGTACTCGATTTCCCTCCAAATCCACCACAGCCGGAACCGCCGCCAACCAAGATAGCAAACCTTGAGCCAAAGAAAAACTAGCAATAAAACAGAATACAGCAGCAATAGAAATCCTAATATTAGGCAATAATTTGTGAGTTGCAACCAGCGCATACACCGCCGCTATAAAACACAGATTTACGAAAAACCAAGCTAATTGAAATCCCCAAAGCCAGTTTTCATGTTGAACCAGGGAGAAAAGTAAAATACAAGTTAAAATATTAGCTAAATGCCATAAATTATCCCCAACATTCTTAACCGGTATCGAGGATAACTTGTACAGAGTCATAAAAGTTATCCCAGCCAAACCGATGCTGAGACACAACTGATAATTGATATTCCATCTGGAAGCAAAAACCAGCACAGCAATAATTAATTTCGGAAAGACTATGCGGTGGTTGCTGTGCAAAGCCCAAAAATCGTTAAAGGTTACACTTCCCTGAGCGATTTTCTCAAACAGGCTAGCCAACCTCCACTCGTCATCAATGGGCACGTTAACGCTAAAAGTGGCTACAAATCCGATTAAAAGGACGACTGGAAGTAGATATAGCGTAAATAAGATAAATTTTTTCATGAATGTGCGATCGCACCAATTGCCATCACTATTTTATATTAATATCGTTAAATCATTCTCATCATGTTTGTAGTGAGGACTTCAGTCCTGATAATTTGGGGGAATTAGGATTAAATTCCTCACTACGAATCAGGCTAATTAGGACTAAAGTCCTTACTACAAACCAGTCATCCAGTTTGTAGTGAGGACTTCAGTCCTGATAATTTGGGGGAATTAGGATTAAATTCCTCGCTACGAATCAGGCTAATTAGGACTAAAGTCCTTACTACAAACCAGTCATCCAGTTTGTAGTGAGGACTTCAGTCCTGATAATTTGGGGGAATTAGGATTAAATTCCTCGCTACGAATTAGGCTAATTAGGACTAAAGTCCTTACTACAAACCAGTCATCCAGTTTGTAGTGAGGACTTCAGTCCTCATAATTTGGGGGAATTATGATTAAATTCCTCACTACGAATCAGGCTAATTAGGACTAAAGTCCTTACTACAAACCAGTCATCCAGTTTGTAGTGAGGACTTCAGTCCTCATAATTTGGGGGAATTAGATTAAAGTCATCACTACGAACCGGGCTAATTAGGACTAAAGTCCTTACTACAAACCAGTCATCCAGTTTGTAGTGAGGACTTCAGTCCTCATAATTTGGGGGAATTATGATTAAATTCCTCACTACGAATCAGGCTAATTAGGACTAAAGTCATTACTACAAACCAGTCATCCAGTTTGTAGTGAGGACTTCAGTCCTCATAATTTGGGGGAATTAGATTAAAGTCATCACTACGAACCGGGCTAATTAGGACTAAAGTCCTCACTACAAACCAGTCATCAAGTTTGTAGTGAGGACTTTAGTCCTCTTCAATTCTGTTCAGCCAATTACTTAACAGTCTTGAACGTATCCAGTTTGCCAGTAAATCGGTTGATAAACATCTGCAAAACAGTCCGCTTGCCGATATTGATATTAGAACTTACGGCCATTCCCGACTGCAAGTTAACTTCCTGTTCATTTGACTTGCCCTTGTTCAAGACAAACTTTTGATTTTTGAGCTTAATTTTGGTTTTGAAAGCGTAGTATTTCCGAAGTTCAGTAGGAGGTTCAGCATCGCTGCTAATCTCTTTCACTTCACCCTGAGCAGTACCAAATTCCAAGGCAGGAAAAGCTTCAACATTTATCTCCACAGGCACGCATTCGTAGTGCGTCAGACCCAATTTCTCTCTATTAACTTCCTTCTCAGGACACAGGCAGCTTTTACCTACTTCGCAGTCAATTTTTTCTCCATCTAATTGTTTGCCGTGATATTTTTCTAATTTTTGTCGCTTCTGTTTCATACCATCCAAAACAAGAGCTACGTTGCTGTTTTCCAGGTAAACAACTGCTTGCAAGCCGTTTTCATCATCCAAAACCTTAAGCAGCTTCTCTGTTTGCTGCGCTTCGTAATAAGCTTCTTCGCAGCGTTTGGGGCGCGGTTCTCCAGGTTTTACCACTGAGTTAATAATGGATTGGCAGATCGGATCTTTAGCTAGATCCAACTTCGCATTCTCCTTCTTAGAAGGTTTCAAATCGAAGATAACGCCGGATACGGGAGCCTTCATAATTTGAGTATCGCGAACTTGCTGCGCTTTTTCTAGCTGAGCATTTACTTCGGACAGCTTTTTCAGGTTTTCCACTTTGAAGCGGCTGAGTTGAGAATCGCTGCTGGCAATTTGTTTCTGGTTTTCAGCAATTTTGGTGTAAAGTTCTTTTGCCCAGGCATCCTTGGTATTTTTCAACTGTTCTTGGGCGCGGGCGATCGACTCTTGAATGCGCGCTTGCTCTCCTTGCTGGCGCTGTACTTCAGCGGTTATTTTTTGGATGTCACCTTGACGCGCGTTAATTTCGCCTCGGCGGGTATTGATCTCACCTCTGCGGGTATTGATTTCGCCTCTACGGGCGTTGATTTCACCCTCGCGCTGCTTGATTTGATCTTGCTGTTTCAGAACGTCGCCTTGCCCTCTGAAAACATCTTGTTCCTGCTTTTCTCTTTGTAGTTCAGCGATCGCTCCTTGCTCCACCAGCGGGCCTAATCTGCCCAAAATGCCTTGATTTGACTTCAATACTTGTTGAGATTTGGCTAACTGTTCTTCGGCCAACTCTTTTTGAGCTAGAGCTGATTTGACTTGCTCTTGGGAAGAGGCTAACTGCTGCTGAGAGTAATTTAATTGGTTCTGAGCAAAACCCAATTGTTGCTGCGCTACCGTCATTTGATCGCCGGCGGCTTTCTCAGCATTCTCGGCTTGCTTGAGTTGTTTGTCCAACTCCTGAACTTGTCCTTGGGCGGCGGCTACCCGAGACAGATATTCCGATCGATAATTAACATACAGTCCTTGCTGGGCTGCATCAAAATTTCCGCTGGCTCCCCGGTTAAGGTATAGCTCGTCAATCAAAGCTTGCAGCACTTGATTTTGTGCTGCGAGGCTCTGTCTGTCTTTGATTGTCGATTCTAGGTTGGAAGGAATAGGGCCTTGAACTTTGCCACTAACGACATCTTCGTAAAATTTATTTTCTTTTTCCAGCGCTTCTTTCGTTTTCTTAATCGATGTTAAATCGGCACTGGGTGCAAGGGGGTTGAAAGTGAGCAGGGGCTGGTTTTTTTCGACCCGATCGCCATTTTCGACGTGCAGCCTCACCACAGCGCCCGTAGCAGGCGCTTGGATGTCTCTAGCACCATCTTTGAGTTCCAATTGGCCGACAGCGGGGACAGCTTGCTCTACGCTAGCAAAATAAGCCCAAACTACGGCAGAAGTGGTCATCAGCATGATCATCCACAAAAACAAGCGCGACCAAATCGCTGGTTTTTCCAGAATGACTGCTTGTTCAGAAAGGATTACCGATTTCATAGCCATTTGTTAGGTGTTAGTTGTTAGTTGTTAGTTGTTATTTGTTATTTGGGCATTGGGCATTGGGCATTGGGCGGAGCGTAGCGGAGGGATTGGGCATTGAGCATTTATTATTATAAAAGCTATTAACAAGCGATCGCTAACCACTAAGTATTACCAGAAAGAATTGGTTGAAAGCCGGAACCCTTTGAGGGAGAAATTAAAATCAGACGATTCATTACTCCAATCAGACGATTCATTACTCCAATCCTCTTCCTTAAGGATAGAGGTCGCTCTCAAACTGTCAACTGTCAACTGTCAACTGTCAACTGTTGAACGATGCCCCATGCCCCATCATTAGGTGTTCGATGACTCTTGTTGTTGGAAGAGACAGTAGTAACGCCCTTTAAGAGCCATTAATTCTTTATGCGTTCCCTGCTCGACTACAGAACCTTGATCCATCATAATAATGACATCAGCATTTTGGATTGTAGTCAGGCGGTGAGTGATGAAAAACACCGTGCGACCGGCGAACGCTTCGGCTAAGTTATTGCAAACTTGGCGTTCGGAATGGTAGTCCAGGGCGCTTGTAGCTTCGTCCAAAATCAGCAGTTTCGGGTTTTGCAAAATCGTCCGGGCGATCGCCAAACGCTGCCGTTGACCCCCAGAAAGCGATGAACCGCGTTCTCCCACCACCGTATTGTAACCAGCGGGCAAGCCCATGATAAAATCGTGAGCTACGGCTAATTTCGCTGCTCGCACAATTTCATCCGTACTCGCATCAGGATTGCTCAGAGCAATATTTTCTTGGACTGTACAGTTAAACAGCAAAGTATCTTGCAACACCACCCCAAGCTGAGCGCGGAGCGAATATAATTCCACTTTGGAAATGTCATAGCCGTCAATAAAAATGCGGCCCGACAGTGGCGGATAAAGACGCTGCAACAGCTTCATCGCCGTACTTTTTCCGGAACCGCTTCCCCCCACAATTCCCACAAAACTGCCAGCGGGAAAATCCAAGTTCACATTCGCCAATTGCAGGGCTCCACTCTCCAGGAATCGGAAGGAAACCTCTTCATAGGAAACCTGCCCTTGAATTGCCGGCAGCGGGATATTGCTCCGGTCTTCCTCGCTGGTTTCCGTGGGTTTATCGATGATATCCTTGAGCATATCGATCGACATCGAGACCTCTTGGAAACTCTGCCACACGCTCACAAACCTGAGGAGCGAACCAGTCACGTTACCGGAAATAATTCGGAAAGCAATCAACTGACCCAAAGTAATGTCATTGCTAAGTACCAAATAAGCTCCCACCCACAACTGAGCTAAGTTACCCACCTGGTTTAAAAAGCTGCTAATCGTACCTGCCGTAGTCCCGGTCAGAATTGTTTTAAAACTGGCTGTAATATATTTTGCGTAACGGCTAGACCACTCCCAGCGGGATTTCAATTCAATATTTTGAGCCTTAACAGTTTGAATTCCGCTGACTACTTCCACTAGATAGGATTGAGAGTCAGCAAAACGCATATTTCTTTGTTTGATCAGGCGCAGTACCAGCGGATTGATCAGAACAATCATCAGCGCCAGCACTGGTACGACTGCCAAAGATACGAAGGTTAGCTTCACGCTGTAGGAAAGCATCACGGCGACGTAAACCACCGAAAATACTGCATCAAGAACCACTGTTAAAGCGGTACCTGTCATGAATTCCCGAATCTGGCCCATCATGCTGAATTTGTAGACCAGATCTCCGACGCGCCGGTTGTCAAAGTAATTCTGAGGCAGCCGGAGCAAGTGGTCGATTACTTCCGCACTCAATTTGACATCGATGCGGTTGGAAGTATCTACAAATAAGAAGGTTCGTAAACCGTTGAGCAATCCTTCAAACAGGGCAACACCTAACAGAAACGCACCCAAAATATCCAAGGTGTCGATGCTGCGCTGACCTAATACTTTATCAATAATTACTTGGCTGATTAAAGGGTTGGCAAGACCAAATAGTTGCACAAAAAACGAGGCGAGCAATACCTCAATAAATACTGTTTTGTGTTCCATCAGCGCCGGCACAAACCACCAGAAGCTGAACTGCTCTTTTTGTTCGACTTGCGGCTCTTGGAGCAGCAGGACTTCTCCCTGTTCTCCCCAGTCTTCTCTAAACTGAGGTACCCGCATCCGCATCAGCCCCTTTTCTGGGCTGGCTAGTACCAATTCTTGCTCGGTGATGCTGTAAACAATGGCAAAGCTATCTAGGAATTTAATCATGACCGGAGCTTTGATCCGGTTGATCGCATCTGCTGGGACTTGCGCCAATTGAGGCGTCAGGCCGATGCTTTGGGCGATCGCCCCGCAGGCTTGCAGATTGATAACACCAGCGGTTTTTAACTGATTTTCTAGAACTTTGCGGATGATATCCCGACGAAATTTGATGCCGAAATACTTGCTCAACATTTGGAAGCAAGCTAGCGGGGCATCTATTTGCCCTTTGGCGCGGAAAACTGGATATTTCCCCGCCTCTGGTGTTGGGATTGGGTTTGGGGGGCGCTCGGGGGCGGGGGGTACATCGCCAAAAATGATGGGTGGCTTTTTCCCTAAGCCTCCTGTTCCTGTGGCTGTCGGGTCAGTTAAGGGATCTTCTAGCTCTGTTGGTGATGCTGAGGGTTCCCGGAAGCCGACCAAGCGGGCGCCGGCGCTGCCTTCTACTTTTAAGGATTTGGCTGCATTTTCAACAGAGAAGCGACTGCCGGTGGGAAACTCGCCCAAGACGCCGCTGCTGACTAGCCAAATTCGATCGGCATCTAGTTCGTTAGCGAGGTCTTGAGTTTTTTTGTTACCCTTTGGGACGTTGACAACTGTCGCGTCTTCCCAAGCTTGCCGAGTTAGCTCCTTGAGATCCGAAGTGCCGTCGGCTTGGCGCTGCAATTCCAGGCTCAACAGCTCAAACACTTCGCTCAAGGAAGAGTGAGCGTGAAAAGCTTCTCCAAATGTCGGCTGTTTTTCCAGTAAGTTCAGGAAATCTTCAGCAGGTAGGACGATCGCGATTACATCTGTAGAGGCGATCGCAGTTTCGCAGGGAACTCCTCTGAGCAAGCCAGCCCAGCCGAGAATTTCCTGCGACTGCACCAACCGCAAACTGACGTGGCGTTGCGATCGTTGGTCAAAGCCCAGCAGCCGGGCCTGACCTTGATAGATAATTGCCACCTGAGTCGGCATTTTTTCGCGTTCAAACAGGGGTTGCCCCGTCCGGTAGCCCAGGAGTTGGCATTTAGCCACCAAGGCTGTTAGATCCGTTTCTGACAGTCGGTCAAAGGGAGGTGTTTGAGCTAAGAAATCCTGAATTTGGGTGAGGGAAACAGCGGAAGAAGTCATGATATTGAAGACACCGAAGAGAGGGGCTGTAGCGGGCCAATTTGCGATATTTGTTCGGCGAGCCAGCTTTCAAAGAGTTCGTTAATCAGGTGCAGCCGCATCGATTCGTCGAGCTGGGCCGGCATGAACTTTTCTAGTCGAATAATTACCATCCATTCTGCCAGAGGACGCGGCGTCCAGAGTTGATTTGGCTGGCTGACTGATAAAAGTTTACTAATTGCCGGGTGAGGCTGACTGAGGGGTACTGGGCCCAACAGGCCGCCCGACTTTGACTCTGGGCCTTCTGAGAAGTCGCGAGCTACTTCAGCGAAGGTTTGTTCTCCTTCGAGGATGCGGAAGTAAAGTTCGTTTGCCAGTGCTGGATTTTTGGTGCGTACCAGGGAGTAGACTACGTGGTCTAGACTGGCTTTGCGGGTTAAAAAATAATTATCTACTTTAGGTCTCCAAGTCTCTTGCTTAAATTTTTCGATCAGCAAGGGCCTGACGGCCATCTCTTGAAGTTCTTCTTCTGTCATATTTTGACTCCGCAGCCAAGCTTCTCTGGCGTCGGGGGCTGTCAGTTGGTGCTGTACCAGAAAGTTCTCGACTGCTGATTGGCGTTCTTCGTCGCTGCAACTAAAGGATGCGATCGCTTGGTCGATGATTACACCCCGCAAGAATTGGGGCATCAACTGGTAACGCTTCAGGAGCGATGGCATATCCTGAGCTTGCAGTAATTTATCGCCTATTTGAAAAAGTCCTGTCATTTTTTAATCTCCAACTGACTTGCGCTTCCCCTTTTAATTTAGCTGTGGCAGGAAAAGAGCGACAACCACTAACCCCTCAATCTCCCGATGATAGCAGAGCGTTAAGAAACCTAGCGCTATTGCTGTCTAATTCTTGACGCTTTGCATCCAGACGGGGTTCCTTTCAAATAGTTTGCCTATTTGATGGGAGTAAGCGCGACTGTCAAGAATTTTGGGGTTGGCCGCCATTGTTTGCTGGATTCGATCCCGATAGCGCCGGCGCATTTCTGGGTTTGTTCCCAGTGCTGTACTCAGTTCTATATAAGAGTTCTCGCTATGTGCTACCAGTTCCGGAAGTTGTAGTTCTTCGAGGACTGCTGCAAATTGTCCCGATCGAGTTTTTTGCCCTTTTCTTGCCACTACAGGCAACCCGGCCAACAGCGGTTCTGCAAAGGGGCCGGCATCGCTGTATGGATAGGAGTCTAAATATATATCAGCCAATTCCAGACATTTTATGCAATCTGCACGATTTGATAGCGCTCGTATCACAACTAGCCGCTTTTTGTCAATTCCAAATTCCCCGAAGGTCGATCGAATTTGGTGGTAAAAAGGTACGGTCGGATAGTTTTCAGCGCGGGAACGAAAGGGATACAAAACTAAAATAGAATTCGGTACGCCGGCAATAATTTTTGCCCAAGTTTCTCGCAATTCTGGGATAATTGTCCCAGCCCGAGCACAGGACATGAACACTACAGATTGGTTGGTGGCTCCCCAACTGCTGCGAGTCGGTTCAACGGTGGCAGGAGCTAACTCTACAGGATAGCTGAAACAAACTCCCGAGCCTTCTAAGGTAATTAATTTTTCGCGATACTCTGCTGCATCTGCCGGCAATGCCAAATCTCCGACAATCAAACAATCGATATTGCGGGCTGCGGTAGTGGCGGGAGTGGATGCAGCGGTAGCAATTTGCACCCGCGCCAGTCGGTGCAAGCACAACAGCGCGCTGGGCCCGGAAGTGTCGGCGATATTGGTGCTAATTAGCAGAATATCTAAATCGTGCGATCGAATTTCCTGCACCTGCTGTGGCAAATTTGGCGGCAGTCGCACCAGCTTGTCAGCGCAACTTTCGCAATATTTCCCCAGTTGCTCGTCTTCTACCTGAAAACTGTACGCGATAACTTCAAATTTATCTCTATCTAAATATTCAAAACTCGGAATAGCAGCCCAAGTTTCCGATTCCGCACTAATTTTGTCGAGCAAAATCCCCAATCTAACTTTAATTGGCTTCGATACTCTTGGAGCAAAATCCCAGTTTATTTCACAGCCAATTTTTTCTAAATAAAATTCTAGAATATCAGCTCGCTGGCTCAAGACATTCAGCAAATTTGCATCGCTCAAGTACAAAGCTTTGAAGCTAACATTCTTCGCAATAAATCCGGCCACATAATACCAAACTTCCGCATCCGGAAAACTGGCGATATTCGCAGCAACATACTCGATCAAATCCTGGAAATATTCAGAATATCTTTCAACATCTCCCATTTGTTGAAAACAATTCGGAGACTGAAATAGAAATTTCAGAAAATCATCAAAAAACCACTGGGGAATCGCTGAATCTTTATACTCTAACGGCAACTGATAAGCCTCGCGGTACAGCATAGCTGCCAGACAATATGGCATCTTATCGGCAATTGTCCCTGCTGAGCCAAGTTTCGAGTATAACTGGCGGACAAAACTTTGTTCCGACTCGGTTAAAAGTTCATGTTTGAGGTGGCCCTCTAGTAGCAATTTATGAGCTTTCCCCGCTGCTTGCGAGTAAGCACTTTCTATTTTATCGACGGGACAATTTAGCCAAGCTTCAGCTAGTTGTTGGCGGCGTTGCCGCATTTGGAGCAAAATTGACTGGTTTGATGGCAATTTTTTGTACTTTTCAACCAGTGCTGACAAGTCAGATATATTAGGCTGGGTTCTCGATGCCAACTTTTGCCGGATTGTCTGTTTGATTTGTTGATTCAGGAAACTGTAATCAGGACTATTTAGAAGTTTCTTGTAAAATCTGACGACATCTTTATGATTTTCCCCAGCAGCGAAGTTTTTCCAGGTTTGTTGTTCGGGATGAATCCGCAGTGACGACAGTTTTTCGTCTACAAACCCGACGTGATAGTTTCCCATGATCCGCCACCACATATCTAAGTCTACATACTGAGATAATCCTGAATCAAACAATCCGATTTCGCCAAAAACTCGCGAGGCAATTAATACGGTACTCGGTTCGCCAATTTTGTTGATGGGGTTGTTCAAGCAGTTAGCATCTGCTAGCAAGTCTTTTCCGGGCTGAATTGATTTTAAATTCGACCAACTTTTGTGCAAATCTTTGATTGATTGGGAAGCTTTCCGCAAAATTGGGTGAGATTCATCTTCAGCGATGGTGATGCCGCGGGGGGAGAAAATCATACCTATGTCTGGGTTTTGTTGGGCGAGGGCGACCATTTTGGCGATACATTCCGGTGCGAGCAAGTCGTCTTGAAACAGAAATTTGATGTATTCACCTTTGGCTTGAGAGATGCAGAAGTTCCAGTTTTGCGATAAGCCGTAGTTGCGGTGCAGGATGATGCGGAAGTCGGCGGATGTTTGCGATAGGAAGGATTGGGCGATCGCAATTGTGCGGTCTGTGGAGCCGTCGTCGGATACAATCAGTTCTATATTAGGGTAAGTTTGGGCGATCGCGCTTTTGATTGTTTCCTCAATAAAAGCTTCTCCGTTGTACGTCGGAATGCAAATGCTCACCAAAGGCTGCCAGTTTCCCAGTTCTACTTTTGATTGAGTTTGTCGGTTTGACTGTGGGAATTCATGCTTAATTTTTGCAGACTCTGCTTTGGCAGTTCTTGACAGAGGCAAATTTTGAAAATTATCGGTAATCTCGGCAATATATTCGAGACGTTTCCTAATTTTACTTCCTGTAACTTCCGGGTTGAGTAAAGTCTGAATTTCCGCAGCAGCTACAACTCCAATTTTTTGAGATTCTTGGTAATTATTAAAAACATAGCCCATTAAATCAGCAGCGTGTCCGACATCCGGTTCGGCCCAAACATTGCCTTTTTTATAAGGCCCGCAATCTTCCTCGATTGGAACCAACTTATACTTCACTAAAAAGCTATTACCGACATTCATAAATTCTGTATTTGATGAATAACCGGTGGCAATTACAGGCTTGCCGTAAAACATCGCTTCAGCCATTGTCAAGCCGAATCCTTCGCAGCGGTGCAGCGACACGTAACAATCGGAATTATAAAGCAAACCGTTGATTTCATCTTTGGATAAATACCCGTCTTGATGTCTGATATTTGCAGAATCATCTATGGCAAAATTCAACAATTCTAAATCTTTAAGATTTTTGTCTGAGTTGGAAGATTTGATTACCAATAATACGCGGTCATCGTCACCAAAAGCTGTTTTAAATGCTTGGATAACTGCCAAAGGATTTTTGCGTTCGATGCGGCTGCAAAAGTCGAAGACAAACAGAAAAATAAATTTATCTTTAGGTAAATGCAGTTCTTCTCTGCTGAGGGAAGGTGCAGGTAAAAAAATACTGGGCATGATTTTGATGACGGGAATTGGCGAAACTTGAGAAATTGCTTCGGCACAAGAATTGCTGTAAGTCCAGATTTCGTGAAAGTGGTTAAATGCTGCCTGCCATTGAGGGGGAAATCCGGGAAGTTCCCAGGCCCAAAAGCCGATATTATATTTTTTATCAAAATAGCTGGAACCTCTATCTTTGATAAAAGTGTCAACTTCGTCGGCGTTGACTTGAATTAAATTTACCGGATGGGGATTGTCTGGGCTAAAGTTTTGATATGTGGTGTCTTTTTTACGGTGGGGACTGCGGGTAAAATTGTTGATAGCCAAGGTGATTCCGGCGGCTTCGGCGGCTCTGATGTTGGCTCTTACTCCTTCTCCTATGCCAAATTCGCCGTTGATGTAGCCGGCAATGTTTATTCCTAGATTAGGATTCATAATTTATAATGTATTTAGTACAGTGCTGTGTTTATTTTTGGGGTACGTTGTTGGGCTTGGGCCCTCTTATTCTAAGTGGTTATATAAGCTGTCAGTCATACCTCATTTTTTTGAGAACCGCTATATATCAATCTTTACACGATTGGTGAATAAGGTTTAATTGAAACGCAGAGTACGCAGAGTACGCAGAGTGAGAGAAGAGAGGGAAGAGAAAGAGTTGGTAACTGAAAATTTAGTCCTTGACAAATGTGCCGATCGCCATTGTATAATTGCATCGCCATGCTAACCTTCGGCTGGCTGTGGGTCGGCATGGGTTGTTCAGTTTTATTTTACAATAAACTAATCAGGAATTTTAGAGAAAGTGATCGATCGCGCCAACCACGACCTCTTCAAGCTGCTACCGCCGGATGCTAAAGTCATTGTTGAAATTGGCTGCGGTACTGGTTCTAGGGGCGAACACTACAAGCTGATCAATCCCCACTGTCAGTATATTGGCATTGAATGCGATCGCGAAAAAGCGAAAATTGCAGTCGATCGGCTAAACTGGGTGGCGGTAGCCGATATTGAAGAAATTGCGATCGCCAGTCTCGACATCGAACCCGAAACTGTCGATTGCTTGATTTTTGGCGACTTGTTACCCTATCTCAAAAACCCCTGGGAGATACTACAGCAGTACAGTGCTTTGCTCAAGCCGGAGGGGCAAGTTTTCGCCACAATTCCCAACGTTCAATACTGGCGGCGCATTGTCAATCTGTTGCGGGGACATTGGGAAAATCCCGACAGCAAGATGCAGCACTGGTTTACCCTGGAAAGTATTAAATCATTATTTGCTGGAGCCGGATTGCAGGTTTACGAATTGCAAGGGAAGGGACACAAAACCGAAAATTTTGCCCAATTCCAACAATTGCTGCATCCAATGGTGAAGGCTTTAGAGCTAAAATCCAGCGATTTTGCTACGGAAACTGGTGCTGAATATTATATTGTGCGATCGACCAAATCGACCGTACAGCCCCGCAGACTGCTGATCCAAACCATTATTATGGCTCCTACAGGGTGCGATCGCGTGCGAGTTCTGGAACCGGACAAATTTAGCGCCACAATTCCCGGTGTCCGCACCGTATCGGGAGTGAAAACAGCAGCATTAATTACCGAGTTTCCGGGAGAAGAAAAAGTCTTCGTCTGGCAACGGACAATCATGCAATATCCGGCTTACATTCCCAAACTCAAAGAACTACTAAAACAAGACTATTTAATAGTAGCCGAAATTGACGACAATCCCGTCCGCCGCCGCGAATACGCAGACAATAATTACCTCAGCTATCGCGGCTGTCACTGCGTTCAAACTACAACAGAACCGCTAGCCAAAATTTTGCGGCACTACAATCATAATGTTGCCGTATTTCCCAATCAACTAGCCTATCTACCACCGCCGCGAATCTATCCAGCAGAACATGCAGTCACAATATTTTTTGGCGCGCTCAACCGCGAAAATGATTGGCAGCCAATTATGGCAGCACTGAATCGAGTTTTAGTTGCACACAAACACCGAATTAGAGTTAAAGTTATCCACGACCGCAGATTTTTTGATTCCTTAGAAATACAGCAAAAGGAATTTGAATCATTTTGCACTTACGAACGGTATCAAGAAATCATGTACAGTTGCGATATAGCTTTGCTGCCGCTCGTTGCCAACCCGGTTAACGAAATGAAATCTGACTTAAAATTCATTGAATGTGCGGCGCGAGGAGTAGCGGTACTGGCGAGTCCAACCGTCTACGAACATTCGATAGTCGAAGGTGAAACCGGATTGATTTACAAACACGAAAAAGAGTTTGAAATCAAGCTAAATTCGCTGATTTCAGATACTTCTATGCGCCAAGAAATAGCCGCGAATGCTTACGAATGGGTGCGCGACAACCGCTTGCTGTGCGGACACTACCGGCAGCGCCGAGACTGGTACTTGCAAATGCGGGACGAGTTGCCGCGTTTAAATGCTGAGTTGCGATCGCGATTGCCCGAGTTGTTTGCAGACTGAATGCGGTAAGATTGATAGGGGTTTTTGTACAATACGGTTGGGAGCAGATAAGACGGCGGTTGAAACCGCGTCTACACAAACAATGTCTGCCTCCGCAGACTCAAGAATGAAGATTTGACCTAAGGTTGGAACCGATTGCTCTTCAACCTGCGGAGGCAGGTTTTGTCTGTATAGACGCGGTTTCAACCGCCCAGTCTTCCGTTTTATTGTTTAATTTTTAATTGTTGATACACACAAATGCGAATCCTATTCACTATTGCTCACTTCTACAATCCTAGCGGTGACGGGAAACACGCTTCCCAACGAAACGATCCCCAACCGCGCATCAATGCTTTAACTGCTTGCGTGACTTCGCTGCAAGCTTTGTATGGCCAATCTCAGTGCATGATTGACATTAGTGAATGTGCCACTATCCCAGCCAATAAATCTCAAAAGCACGAAATCGATATTGTTGTTTGCACTACTCAAGGTTATCACCTTTTGCCTCAACTGCCTGTCCAGCCGAGGTCTTTTATGCACCACGCTACTAAATGCGAACCGCTGCTGTTGGGGTTTGAGTGTCAGGCTGTTTTGCGTTCTTGCCTTAACAAATACGATTACTTCTGTTATTTGGAAGATGATTTAGTTCTCCACGATCCGTGGTTTTTTAGTAAATTAAATTGGTTTACGCATCATGGTGGACATGGAAATTTGTTGCAACCCAATCGCTATGAAGTATCGCCTCAAGGGGCTGTTTTTAAAGCATATATTGATGGTGATTTAGTGGCCGGAGCTACTGCTAAATTTCAAAATGTGGAGGAGCAGCCGCAGTTAGTAGGAAAAATTATGGAACAGCCAATCTCTTTTGAGCGGACTTTGAATCCTCATTCCGGTTGCTATTTTTTGAGTGCGGAACAGATGGCTCACTGGGCTAAGCAGTCTCATTTTTTGGACAGAGATACTAGCTTTGTTGGCCCGCTGGAAAGTGCGGCAACTTTGGGAATTATGCGGACTTTTAGAGTTTATAAGTCAACTCCTGCTTATGCTAATTTTTTGGAAATTCAACATTTTGGAGTGAGTTTTCTGAAGTTGATTGGTAATAAGGTGCGGATTTCGGAGGAAGTTGTAGACGGCGGTTGAAACCGCACCTACACAAACGAATTCCGCCTCCGCGGAATGAAGAGAAGATCAAACGACGGTTGAAGCCACCCCGTTTTCTTCAACCCGCGGAGGCGGGTTTTGTCTGTATAGACGCGGTTTCAACCGCCCGGTTTTCTAGGAATTCAATTTATCGCCGATGCTAACTGTACCGCTGTTGAGGATTTTGGCTAAAACTCCTGTTTGTGCGTGACCGAATTCTTGTTGCAGTAAACTGAGTAGGGCTATATCTCGATCGCCCGTTTGTGGATTTACTTCTACGTTGACACAGCGACCAATTCGTGCTGTAACTTCGATCCGTGCCGCACCTAATTGAAACTTTTTTCCGATTAACTCAAATTCCGACCAAGCTGAAATGCCCTCTAGCACAACGTTTGGGCGAAATCTGCCTACATCTATATTTTGCTGGGCGACTTCGGTTAATCGATCGAGTGTAGCTTGACTGAGGAGAGAAATATGTACCGGTTCTCGATCGGGATAACGAGTTTCCCCACTACTGTTACCGATTAACCGCAAAGGTGCAAGCTGCGGGTGTCTCGCTTCTTTTGTTGGTTGAATCGCCGCCAGATAGTCGGTAAAAAAAGTGCTGATGCGATCGCGCCCCGCTGCTGTGTTCGTTTCTGCCGATAATACTGCAACTCCTTGACGCTTGACTGTTAAAACAGCCGTTTCCGGTTGATAATGGCATTCCAAAGCTGCTAGCAGAGGCCAATCGTTTTGAACCGCCAAATATTTTTTGCTAATCCAAGACGCGCTATCGGCGGGCATCTTTGCACCTTCAAGATAATCTGTAAATAGCAGCGCAAAAGCGCGATCGCCCTTAATACCGTGTCCTTTCGTTAAAGCAAACTCCGACATTGCTTGCGGTGTTAGTCCTTTAATTGGATAAGTAAATAACTGTTTGACTGTTGCTACTATCATAAAAATCTCGGAAATTGCTACAATTTTAACTTGAGATCTTCTTCCACCTTTATTAAGGTTATGCAGGCTAGTTTGATTGTCATGCTTAAGGTATGTAGTTGCGCTTCAGCGCTCTTTATAATATTAGGAAAGAGGGCTAAAGTCCAACAACGTACCTATTTCTCTTTAATCAAGGTATGTAGTTGCGCTTCAGCGCTCTTTCCTAATATTATGAAAGAGGGCTAAAGCCCAACTACGTACCTGTTTCCATGATAACAATAAAACCACCGCAGACATTAATTTAACTCAACCTAAAAACCAATTAAGCTAGCAATTCATAGCGGCGAATATCTGGAGGTGCAACTGCTAAACCGTCTAATTTCTTCACGGCGGCTTGAATGTGAGTAGAAGCGAGATGCTGTTCGAGCAAAGCTGCACTTTCCCACTCTTCAACGAAGGTAAAATCTGTAGGATCAACTTTATTTTGGAGAAGTTCGTATTTGATGCAGCCTTCTTCTTGCCGAGTTGGCTCCATAATGCTCAGCAGTAGAGATTTAAGTTCTGCTACTTTGTCGGGAAAGGCTACGAGGCGTGCGACTACTCGCAAGTTTGGTGTGGACATAGGAGAAAAAATCAACAGATATGGCGATCGAATTTACCGAATATTTATCGGGCAAACTCTATTAAACACGATTTTATATCATGTCTGCGGTGACCACAACAATTAAATAGGTTCGTAGTGAGGACTTCAGTCCTCATCCAAGAAAGGACTGAAGTCCTCACTACAAACCTTTTTTCTTGGTGTATTCTACCTTCTTCCCTCTACCTTCTTCCCTCTACCTTCTTCCCTCTACCTTCTTCCTTCTACCTTCTTCTCAATCTTTGGGATAAAATCGCTTGTTGTCTGTAGAATATTCCCAGGCGATCGCCTCCGGGTCTTTTTCGCTACTCCACTGAGCAAACTCTGGCTTAACTTTCCATTTGCCGATCGTACTTGCATGAACCTTGAACCTGCGGGAAAGTTCCGTTTGGGTAAAAGAGATTTTGGGCTTTTGAGGAGTCTTGGTTTGAGCAATCGGAAATAAATTTGGTTTTTTATCTTGTGCTTTTTCCCGATTTGTGGGAGGCTCTTGAACAGCTACTGTTGCATTAGGTATTTCGCTTTGAGTGACAGTTGGAGCTATTTGAAAATAATACAAAATTCCGCCTTCTTCGGTTACTTGAAAATCGGCGGCAAACTCAAGAGCCCGTTCGTCGAGATATTCTTGAACCTTGTCTCCGGGGAGTTTCGCATTCATCGCCAAATCCAAGGCCGTAACTCGCCCTTGATTTTCCTTGATCAACCTGTAGAAAACCGAGTCTAAATGAGCGAGTCTGTGTTTTTGCTGCTGCTGGTAAAGCTTGTAAGCCCAAGCAATGCCCGCTGTGGTGGCGATCGCCCAAAACATCGTTCCCGACTCGAAACTGGCAACCGCCGTCAAGCAAATAGGCAAAAGCAGGGTAAGATATCCCCAAATGCTGCCCTTCTGTTGGTTATTGCTGTTTTTGACCATAGTTCCTAAACGGCTACGTAGTTTAGTTTAGCAGAGCGTGTCTGAAAGCCGCAGGAGTGTTTTGACACTGGATATCTCGATCGCCCTTGCCAAAAAACGGATACCGTCCAACGTACTCCTGTCAAGCGATCGCTTCCAATTTTACAGCCCAGTTCAAGCCCCCAGATTCAGATCGAGGAGTAAATCTCAAATCTAAAAATGGAAAATCGACTGAAACACTCTACTACAACATCCTATAATTTACTTTTTGCAACCGAGGATTCATGTACTTTTTTCGCAAACAGATTGCCATCCTGTTCGTAGTTTTTGCTTGCTGTACGCTGACGATTAGTTGCAGCGGCGATAACCGAACTGTCCAGTGTACCAAACTTATTGCAATTGTCACCAAAGGCAGCGCTCTCATCAATTTTAAGAACGGCACCTACGATGCTGCAACGAGCAAGAACTTAGCTAAAGATTTGAACCAGACAGCTAAAGAAATTGAAGCTTTGCGAATCACAGATGCAACCCTCAAAGAAATTCAGGGGCCGTCGGTTAAATATTTCCGGGACATGGGTCAAGGACTCGGCGATATAGGTAAAGCTCTTGAGGCAGGAAATCGGGCTTCTACAAGTATAGAAGGTCGAGAGCAAATCAAAACAGCTCAAGCAGATATTATCCAAGCCGGACAGCGGGCAAATCAAGCAGCCAAAAGTCAAGATGTTTTGACTGCCAAACTGATTAATTATTGTAAGAGCGATCGCTAATTCAACAGTTGACAGTTGACAGTTGACAGTTGACAGTTGTAGAGCGACCTCTACCTATAAGTCAGAGGATTGAAACAGTGAATAATTTTGTTTTATTTCCCCCTCGAAGGAGGAGGCTTTAAACAGTTGACAGTTGACAGTTGACAGTTGACCATGGGAAAGCGATCTCTACCTAAAAGTCAGAGTATTGGAGTAATGAATAGTCCGATCGTAATTTCTACGCCCAAGGGAGAGGCTTTCAATCAATTCTTTCTGGTAAACCCATTCTTCTTGGTAAGTAATTACAAAAACAAGCAGAACATCAATTAGACTACCCAGCAAGATGTTATTGTTTTTGGCGATCGCCTACATCACAACCAATCACCAATGACAAAATTCAATGATGAATTTCTAGATTCAAAATATAGGAACCGAGTTGTACTTTTTCCGACCACAACTCATATTCTAACCGCAGGTGTTCCGGTTCCGGCTTGCCTGTCAGGGTCAAGTTGCGGGTGAAGTTTCGGAGGCGCAACTGTTCGGGAGTCGCCAGCGATTCGCCCTGAAGCCAATAACGGCTCAAGCCGTACATTCCGCGTTCCCAGCAGTGGCGGTAACTGTACTTGCCGTTTCCTTGCATCGTCATAATCACTCGATAGGGCGAAACTTCCAGCCACAGCAACCGGGGTTTTGTAGTTGTGGGCAATATAGCGACTTGCTCGGCAGAGTCGTCGGATTCGTCGGCAACTTGGCGATCGAGTATTGCTGGTTCGTGCAACAACAAGTGAAAGCGATCGCGGTCTTTTTGATACAGGGTACCAGCGGTTTCAACAACTGACCACAAAGGTAAATCTGTGGATACCAGCGATAAACTTACGGGCTTGCGATGGTGCGTCAGCATAAATAAAAGTGTACGAGTTATTGTGGTTCGGGCAGTTTGAGATTTGAGATTTTAGAGTTTTGATTTTAGATTCTAGATTTTCTCGGCTCCAAATTCCGGAACTTTTGATTAAAAAACATACAAAATCTACAACTCGCAGTCAGAAACATAAATTTTTTCAGTCCAAAGTCAATTATCCGATCGATAACTCAGAGCTGAACCTGAAATCTCAGCAGATATACGGACTGTAATTGTGAAATTAAGGTAAAATCCATGCAGTGGTATCTCCTCTCCCCTGTAGCCCATCGCAGTTTTAGCAAATAATGGAACTGTATCCACCTGCTCCCAACCCTTATGCAGTCTGTCATTCCCCAATCTAAAATTTAAAATCTAAAATCTAAAATGGTATGACTTAGGACTGGGAAAAGGTTAGGATAGCTAACGCCGTCCCATCCTAGTCTATCTCATGCAAGCTGCCATTATAACTACTTCGCCCCAGAGCGAAAGTCAAACTTTAAGCATTCAAAAACCTGCCTCGGGCTTGTCGCTGCGAGGCAGGATTCGAGTTCCGGGCGATAAGTCGATTTCTCACCGCGCTTTGATGTTGGGTGCGATCGCCCGCGGTGAAACTACAATTGAGGGACTGCTGCTAGGAGAAGACCCCCGCAGCACTGCTAAATGTTTCTCCCTTCTGGGAGCATCGGTTTCGGAACTCAACGAGGAACGGGTGACTGTCCGGGGCGTTGGAATTGGTGAGTTACAGGAGCCTCTGGAAGTCTTGGACGCGGGTAATTCCGGCACGACGATGCGGTTGATGTTGGGAATTTTAGCCTCTCATCCGGGGCATTTTTATGCGGTAACGGGTGACAGTTCTTTGCGATCGCGCCCCATGTCACGGGTAATTAAGCCGCTGCAACAAATGGGCGCGCAAATTTGGGGTAGAAAGAGCAATTCTTTAGCTCCTTTAGGGATACTCGGACAGCAATTAAAGGGGATTCACTACCATTCTCCGATCGCCTCAGCTCAAGTTAAATCCTGCATTTTGCTAGCCGGTTTGATGGCCCATGGAGATACTACAGTCACAGAACCCTCTCTTTCGCGGGATCACAGCGAGCGGATGCTGCGGGCGTTTGGAGCTAAATTAACCGTCGATCCAGAAACTTGTAGCGTGACAGTCAGTGGCGGAGCGCAACTGCAAGGACAGAATGTAATTGTACCGGGAGATATTAGTTCGGCGGCATTTTGGCTAGTTGCTGGGGCGATCGTCCCAGGTTCCGAACTCGTAGTCGAAAACGTCGGCGTCAACCCAACTCGTACAGGTATTTTGGAAGCTTTGGAAATGATGGGCGCCGACATTGAACTGCAAAATCAGCGAGATGCTGCGGGGGAACCGGTAGCAGATATCTTGGTTCGCTTTTCCCCACAGTTGCGGGGATGCACCATTGCTGGCGACTTAATTCCCCGACTGATTGACGAAATCCCGATTTTGGCAGTAGCCGCAGCCTTTGCGTCGGGTACTACCATCATTCGAGATGCGGCCGAGTTGCGAGTCAAAGAGAGCGATCGGCTGGCCGTGACTGCTGCGGAACTCAACCGCATGGGAGCCAAAATTACCGAGTTACCAGACGGTTTGGAAATTACCGGGGGAACTCCGTTAACTGGCGCGGATGTTGACAGCTACACCGATCACAGAATAGCAATGAGTTTGGCGATCGCAGCCCTCAGCGCCACAGGCGTTACTAACATTCACCGGGCCGAAGCCGCTGCCATTTCCTACCCTGACTTTACCGCCACTTTGCAACAAGTTTGCCATCCTAATTGATAGTGGGCATTGGGCATTGGGCGGAGCGTAGCGGAGGGATTGGGCATTGGTTGCTGGTTACTTGTTATCGGTTATTGGTATACCCTCACAAATAACCACTGACTAATGCACTGATGACTAATGACTGATGACTTCGTCTAAGAATCTCGACCGACAACTTGTTCTTTTAAAGAATCAATTTCCGTTAACAACTCTTTGCGGCTAGTAGCATTGAGCAAATAGCGGTAGACAAACCAACCCGTATATCCGATACCAATCAACTCAAAAAAGGGAGCTACCAAAGGGACATCATTAAGAGCATCTAAAACTCCCAGCGTTACCTTAATACTAATAGCGCCTGCCAGGATTAAACCAATAGTTACCAGAGGTTTTTGATATTCAACAAAAAAGGTTGAGAGATAAGCTGGAAGCTCGGACAAAATTGTGAGAATTTGATCTTTAATATCTTGGGAGTGGCTCCCTGGAGTTTCTGAGGTCATTGTAGTAATGACCCCCGGCTGGTCACTCACTAGGTCTACTGTCACAACTTCAGTGATAGTTTGCGTGTCGTCAGAAAAGTTAGCTTGGGTCATGGGATAGTTCCTCCGTTGTCAAGTAAGATTGCACGCTTTGAGTTGCTGCCAATATAATTATCTGGCAATTAGCACAGCATTCAGGCTGCTGGGGCTAATTGATGAGATTAAGGCAGAGCTTCACCAATTGCAAGCAAAAATAACGATATGGGTTGATTTTAAACAATTCCCCCCGTTGAAAAATCGCTCTTTTGACTCATTTTTTGACTTCCCTGAGGTCGATTTGATTGGCACAAGTGCGTCCTTGTTCAAAATCGGTGATATTGCCGATCGTGGTTTCAGCGATATTTTGCAACGCTTCCTCGGTGAAAAAAGCTTGATGTCCGGTAATCAGGACGTTGGGGAAAGTCAGCAAGCGCTGAAATACATCGTCTTGAATCACCTGATTTGACAAATCCTCAAAAAACAGATCCGTCTCTTGTTCGTAAACATCTAAGCCGAGGTAGCCAATTCTACCAGACTTCAGTCCTTTGGTAACAGCTTTAGTGTCGATCAACTGACCGCGACTGGTATTGATCAACATCATCCCCGGTTTCATTTGCCCGATCGCCTCTGCACCGATTAAATGATAAGTTTCTGGTATCAGCGGACAGTGGAGGCTGACAATATCAGAGTTGGCGAACAGTTGGGCCAGCGCCACGTATTCCATCCCCAAGGCTAAGCAATCAGGGTTTGGGGAAACATCGTATCCCAGCAAGCGACAGCCGAATCCGTGCAGAATTTTGGCAGTTAGCGCCCCTATTTTGCCAGTTCCGACGATTCCCACCGTTTTACCGTGGAGGTCAAAGCCCAACAAGCCGTCTAGGGCAAAATTCCCTTCGCGGACTCGGTTGTAGGCGCGGTGGATTTTGCGGTTGAGGGACAAAATCATTGCGACTGCGTGTTCGGCGACGGCGTAGGGAGAATAAGCGGGAACTCGGAGAAGAGTTAAGCCTAAATCGCGGGCTGCTGCTAAATCGACGTGATTGAATCCGGCCGATCGCAAAGCCAACAACCGAACGCCATTTTGGGCGATCGCCCGGAGCGTTTTTGCGTCCAAAGAGTCGTTAACGAAGGCGCAGACTGCCGGAAATCCAGCAGTCAGAACGCTAGTTTCCAAGTTCAGGCGCGGTTCAAAAAACACCAACTCGTGTTTGTCGGCGTTGGCTGCTGTCAGAAAAGTGCGATCGTAGGATTTGGTGCTGAATACGGCTACCTTCATGATTTTTGCCTGCAAATCCAGTAATAGTTGGCGATTCCTTCCAGATTAACTCTCTTTCCTTACCACCACCCCATTCCCTCAAAAAACTTGGCTTCCCTGAGAAATATGGGGTTTCGTGACGATAGCATTTCTGAAGCAACCCGATTTTTAGCCCGATCGCAAATCCTGGTGACGTTAGAAAAAAAACTGCTTAAACTATAGTAAAGCACGAGCCTTCACTTACTAATTATTTAGGAGAAACTCAGATGCGAAAACAACTCAAAACAATAATTCATGAAATCTTAGAATCCTCAGAAAGCAGCAATTTCTACAGCTTAGCAGATGACATTTTTATCACCTGTTTGATTTTGATCAACGTCGCAGCTTTTATTGCTTCTACTTCGCCTCACTTGTTGCACGAACACAAAGTATTGTTGGAACACATCGAAATTATTTCATCCTTAGTGTTTACAATAGAATATGTTTTGAGGTTGTGGGTATGTACAGTAGATCGCAGATACAGCCACCCACTTTGGGGAAGATTTAGATACAGTCTGACACCGCTAAGCATAATCGATTTAATCTCAATTTTGCCATTTTACGCCTTGCTATTGTTTCCGAATTTAAGCTTCGTTAATTTAATTCGACTCCTCCGTTTGTTGCGCTTGCTAAAAATGAGCCGTTATTCAGAGTCTGTAAGAACTCTAGGAGCAGTATTGTATGCAAAAAAAGAGGAGTTAATCGCCACTGCATTTGCCGTTTTCATTCTGTTAATATTTGCATCTAGCGTCATGTATTTTGTTGAATACGAAGCGCATCCAAAAGCTTTTGGAAGTATCCTCGATTCAATGTGGTGGGGAGTTGTGACATTGACGACTGTCGGCTACGGCGATATTTATCCTATCACTCCTTTAGGTAAATTGTTAGGAGCAATGTTAGCATTTTTAGGTATAGGAATTTTTGCACTGCCGGCTGGGATAATTGCTTCGGGTTTTTCCGAGGAAGTGCAAAGGAGAAAACAAGAAAAAATTGGGGCAAATTTAGACCAATCTGCTAATTGTCAATCGGTACAAATGCTCGGGGAAGTCGAGATTGGTTTTGAACAACAGCAAAGGGCGATCGCGCTTTACGTCGAAAGTTCCGCCGAGTTAATGCAAATGTGCATCAACTCAGCGAAACAGAAGCTAGGAAGTCATATTGAGAATGAAGAAGTTCTTCGGGATTTAGCTATTCATCTGTACAACGAAACTGTTCGCAAATTCCAGCTTTAATCGAAGCTAAATATTATCTATCGATTACAGGTTCGTAGTGAGGACTTTAGTCCGCATTCCTGAAGGACTGAAGTCCTCACTACGAACCAATGATTAATTACCAATCTGGCGGTAAATTGTAATATTCAAGAGTCGATCGATCTTTGAGCAATTCTTGAGTTTGTTCATCCACCCGAATCTGACCATCAGCCAAGATTAACGCCCTTTGAGTCGTTTTCCCAATCCAGTTCAAATCGTGGGAAGCGATCAAAATTACCTCGATCGGCAATTGCGACAAAACCTTAGCCAAATGCCTACGCCACGATGGATCTAGTCCATTTGTTGGCTCGTCTAAAATTAAAATTGCCGGCTCTAATGCTAAAATAGCCGCTAATGCTGCTAACCTTCTTTGACCCCCAGAAAGCTCGTGGGCCGAACGGTTAGCAAATTCTACCAAACGGAATTCGTCTAATAAGCTTAAAGCCCGATCGCGCGCCATCTCCAAAGATACCCCATAATTGCGCGGTCCGAACATCACATCCTCTAAAATAGTTGGCATAAATAGCTGATCGTTAGCATCTTGAAAGCAAAACCCAATCTGCCTCCGCGCTTCCGATAAAGTTGCCTGTTCTAGCTTAATTCCCTGCACTCTAACCTCGCCAGATTGAGGCATTTTCAAGCCGATTAAATTTTCCAGTAAAGTGCTTTTGCCAGCACCTGTTAAACCAAGCAGAGCAACTCTTTCTCCCGGTTGTAAGGTGAAGGAAATTCCTTGCAATACAGGTTTTTGCTGCGGATATCCGAATACTAAGTCTTGCACTTCGATTGTTGGCGTCATTTTGAGATTAGTCAATTTTTGTTTACCTCGATTTTGGGATTAAGAGTTTTTAACCGCAGAGGGCGCAGAGAGCGCAGAGAGAGGAATTGAGAAGGTAAAAGGTAAAAAGTTAAAATATAGATGCACGAATTAATCAATTCCCAATGCCCTATGCCCAATTCCCATAAGAAGCTATTGTTAATCCGACTGCGGTTAAAATCGTGACTGTGAGCCAGAATCGCTCTTTTGATGTTGATTTTGACTCGGTGGGTAAAGTTCCTTTGTAGCCGCGAATTAGCATGGCTGCGTGGACTCTCTCGGCGCGATCGAGACTTCGCAAATAAAGAGCTCCTATCATTGAAGCACTGGCGTATCTCAGCCATCCTACGCTACCCGACAAACCTCGCAGTTGAGCGGATCGTTTCATCCGGTTGACTTCTGCGAGCAATATTTCTAAGTATTGTCCAGCTAAAAGCACAATCTCTTGTAAGCCTGCTGGTAGGGGCAATCCTTTCAGGGCAATTCCGAAACTGTGGGGCGGCAAAGTTAGCAGAAAACTGTTCATAATTAGCAGGCAAATGAGGGAACGCAGCAACAGAAAACTCGCTCGTTCCCAACCTTGGGGTAGCACTAATAAGGAGAGGAAAATTAATTCTGCTCCTAATAGTTGCAGCAGGGTTCGCAGCGGTGCTTTCAGCCAAAGTGACCAAAAAAGTGCGATCGCCCCATAGATGCCCAGCCACAGCCAAGCACCCATTTTCATAAAACCAATCCCAATCACAATCGTGAGAGACAGTCGCAATCGAAAAGGTATTGATAATTTAAGCATCTTTAGATTTCACCAACTGAGCAATCCCAAAAGCCGTACCGAAACAAATAGCAGAGCCTAAAACTCCAGCAATGCTAGTACCTATTGGTTGTTCTTCTAATCCTTTAACACCGTAACCAGCTAGAGGAGTTGGAATCTCAATCGCCACAGCTTCTTTATCTTTAAAACCGTATTGTTCTGCTACCGCTTCTAACCCATCAGGCCAACTTGAAGCAAACAGAGAAAGCACGCCACTAATTAATAAAACTCCAATTACTGGCACTAGCCATTTCTGTAATTGTGGCTGTTCTCCTGGTAACAAATCCGGCCGTACTTTCACGAGATAAGTTAAAACGCCGCCTGTAATTAGCCCTTCACCAATGCCAATTAAAATATGTATGCCTACCATTGCTGGCAATGCGATATTCAGCGGTACTGTACCAGAAATTGCCAATTCAATAGCCACACAAATTGAAGCGGACACAACACTGAGGGCGGCCGCAATCCCCGCAGCTAGCGGCAAACGATTTCTGGAACCTCCCAATAGTTGCTGCAATGGCTGCAACAGCCACCAGCCAACCCAAATTCCGACTAGCCCCATATTAAAAATATTCGCTCCCAGTGCGGTGATGCCCCCATCCGCAAACAAGACGCTCTGAATTATAAAAACCGTACTCATCGCCAGAGTTGCCGCCCAAGGGCTGCCCAAAACCACGGAAGCTAGCGCGCCTCCCAACAAGTGCCCGCTGGTGCCACCTGCTACAGGAAAGTTAATCATCTGGGCCGCAAACACAAAAGCCGTGGTTAAACCCATGACTGGAGCTTGTCGCAACCCAAGACTGGCGCGGGTTCGATTTAGGGCAACTGCAATAACTGCTGCGCTTGCTATGCCCGTGGCAATTGCTACGGGCGGTGAAAGAAAACCATCAGGTATGTGCATCGATATCTCCAAAACATGAGAACTCCCAACCTTTTAGTCAACTCTTTTTTACAAAACTTTACAATCCCCTCTGGGGGGATTTTTGCCGATTTTGGTTTCAGAAGCCACGTATTATCGGCTTTTTGATAACTATTATCAATAATTCGCGATCGACCAGGCAGTAAAATTCATGAACAGTAAGGCTTTTATGCAAATATTAAAATAAAATTAACAAAAGACTGAAAGTCAATAATTAGTTTTATTATCTGTTTTTGAGAATAACTTGCATTACTAGCTTTTTAAAAGAAGCAGCAAAAATGCTCATTAGCTAGTAAAACTAAAAGTTTTGGGTGCTCTAAAAACTAAAAAGCCGGATTCTATTGCTAGTTAATGTCCTTTTAGCAGTATTTTAAGGCGATCGATCGCGTGAATGTGCGATCGACTCCTCCGCACGGCTTGTATTCTCAAGAAACTCAAAATACTAATGCAACTATTCTCAAATACGTTCCCGAACAATCCAAACTCAATGAGGCCCGATAGCGGTGCAAAATTCAATCGAAAAATCAACTACCGATTTAGTTCCATCTGAATTTCCCAGACAATTAGATATTGCTCAAGTTTCTGTCTACGGGCTGAGCATTTTATCCGCTGGTTTATTTCTGTTTATGCCTTTCGTTAACGTACTCCATCCCAGCCCTTGGCAGCGATGGATGGGAACCATTCACGGCATGGGTTCAATGTTGGCATTAGTAGTCATGGCTTATACCGGACACTTAGCATTTCCCTTGCTACGGGGAGTCGGTAAAATCTTGCCACAAATGCGTACATTAGCCTTTTGGTCAACTCTTTTGAGTTTTTTAGCCATTGCTACTGGCAACTTATCATATATGCGCTATCGAGCAGGTGCAGATTTCGGTGGAGCTCGCGCTTGGCTGAAATCAAACTCGCCTTTAGTCCAGTATGTTTTGATGGAATACCACGAATTTACCGTGCTATTTACTTTGCCATTAGCAGCAGCTTGCACCTGGATTTTGTGGTACTACGGCGACTCAATTTTAGAGAAAAAAAATCGCCCCGTTTTAGCAGCTACTTCTGTAGCTTTGATGGGAATCATGTTTTTTGCAATGGGCGGCATGGTTACCGGACTTGGTGTTGCTAAAATTCACGCTCTTTAGTTAGTTTTTAGATTAACTAATGACTAGCAACTAACAACTCAATCTAGGAAATCCTGAAATGACTCGACAGTTATCCCGCGACAAATCAGCGACCAATGAACCTATTTACGGCAAAATCTGGAGCAATCTCAAAGAATTTCCACAAGGATTAGCTGAGGGAGCAGCAACTCCGCCGAGTAATTCTGGCCCGGCTGCTGCTGCATTAATTAGTGCTGGCATTGGTTGTTTCACAATGATGGTGAGTCACCACTTAGGGGACACATCCAAAGAGATAAACGAAATGCTTTGGAATCTCGGCACTTGGATTCCCGGAAGCAAGACTGGTAACGAAATGTGGGGCAATATCGGCAGCTATACCGGTAAGGAAACTATGTTGCTTATCGGTTGGCTAGTCAGTTGGCCAATACTGTATGCAATTTGGAAGAATAAAAGTGTTAAAAGTCGCACCATATTTTTCTGGATGTTTGCTTTGTTAATGGCTTCCACAGCTATGTCTTGGCATCCTTTGTTCCCCTATTTGCCGTTAACTTAAGTAATACGAGGTTTGATGATGGAAACAAAAAGTAAGCCACTCCCGGCGAGGGAGATGCACAAATTCGTTTGGGTTGGTGTAGGACTTTTTACTCTTGTATGCGTGACTTATCCCATTGCTATGTGGCGCGTCACTCAAATGGAAAAGTTTCGTGGTATTTATGTCAAGTCTTTGACAATTGAGGGCAAAGAACCCGCGAAGAAGGTGGCAGATGCTAGCATTGTTGCTAAGGTAGCGGAACCAGCTATTGCCAGTAGCCCAGCACCTTCGGCTTTAGTGGTTGATAGTACAAAAAAACTGCCTGAAAAGTCTCCTGAAATTGTGCCTGTTGCGAATAAGTCTCCTGAAACGGCTATTGCAAGTAGCCCTACAGATAAGACTGTCCAAGCATTGCCTGTGTCAGCGGGTAAGCAAGAAGTTCAGGCGGTGGAAGGAACTAATCAGACAGCGGAAATTACCGATCGCACCAAACTAGATGAGTTAGCTCTAAAAGTGTACGATCGCATCAATCAGACTTGGCAAGCTAACCCCACATTCACTCAAAATCTAGTCTATCGAGTCACTGCAAGTCAAGACGGGGCGATCGGCAACTTCGAGCCCCTCAACCAACCAGCCAAGGATTACACCCAAGAAACCCCCCTGCCAAATCTGCTCAAATCTGCCCAAACTACCAGCAGCAGTGCAATACCCGTAGCTAAATTGACAGTAGTATTTGCACCTACTGGAACCTTAGAAGTTAACCCCTAACTCAGATACAACATCCATCCCGTAAGGTGCATAATTTGCACCTTACTTTTGCTTGTTAACTAAAATGTGATATTATAAACACCACCCTGTTAAGCATTCTACCTCTCAGACAACAAATGAAAGAACTTGACGAGAAAAAAACCCAAGAACTGCTATGCACCATCATGGAATGGGAACTAGCAGGAGTAGTGCGCTACACCCACTATGCACTCATGGTGACAGGGCCAAACCGAATTCCCATCGTGCAGTTTTTTCAAGCACAAGCAACCGAATCCCTACTCCACGCCCAACAAGCCGGAGAAATTTTAACAGGTTTAGACGGACATCCCAGCCAAAAAATTGCCCCCATCGAAGAAACATACAAACACTCCATCAAAGACTTGTTGGAAGAAAGTTTAAATCACGAGAAAAAAGCGCTCAAAAAGTATAAATCCTTACTTGAAGTCGTCACAGACTCCAGCGTTTATCTCGAAGAATACGCCCGCACCCTAATTGGACAAGAAGAATTGCACCAAGTGGAACTAAAAAAAATGCTGCGGGATTATAGTTGAGTTAGTCATTAGTCATTAGTCATTAGTCATTAAGGGTAGGGTGCGTGGCTACCTTGAATCCCTTAAAAAAATAGATGATCTCGGAGCGACGCACCTTGCTATTGTTCAATACCCCGGACTGTTTTTTGAGCAGCGACCCAAAGCCTCATTCTACCGTTAATATTTCACAGAGGCTGGAGCCCAGAACCCCCATTCTACCGTTGGTCATTGAAAACTGTCCGGACTATTGATTGTTAGTTGTTATTGATTGCGATAGATAGCAGCTTCTGAATAACCTATGACTATTTGACTAATAACCAATAACCCTTCGACCCTTCGACTCCGCTCACGGTACTGCAAATAACTAATAACCAATAACTAATAACCAATAACTAATAACCAATAACCAATAACCATATAATGAACTTTACTGAAGCCATCCCAACCTTTGTAATTACTCTCCGTGAAGGCGTAGAAGCCGCCTTAGTCGTCGGAATTGTCCTAGCTTGCTTGAAAAAAGCCGACCAAACTCACCTCAATTCTTGGGTTTATGCAGGTATCGCAGCAGGCATTGCTGCTAGCGGTTTTGTCGGTGTTTTATTCAATGGATTGCTCGCAGCACTATCAACATCAAATCAGCCTTATGCACCCGTAATTAAACAGCTATTAGAAGGCGTATTGGGAATTTTTGCGATCGCCATGCTAAGCTGGATGCTAATTTGGATGACTCAGCAAGCCCGCTTTCTCAAAGCCGAAGTTGAAGGCGCACTTACCGCAGCTTTAAAATCAAACACGAATGCTGGCTGGGGCGTATTCGGCTTAATTTTTATCGCCGTACTTCGCGAAGGTTTTGAAACAGTTATATTTATCAGCGCTCAATTTCAACAAGGTTTAACTCCAGCTTTAGGTGCTGTGGGCGGTTTGCTTGGGGCTGCAATCATTGGTTCCCTAATTTTTAAATGGGGTGTCAAAATAGATATCCGCCAGTTTTTCAAATTTATGGGAATCTTATTATTGCTAATCGTCGCCGGTTTAGCAGTCTCTGCACTCAAACATTTTGACGCCTCCGCTGCCATTTTGTCCCAGACGGATAGCCAGTATGCAGCAATTTGTGTTTTTTACGATCGCACGGCACCAATCCACTCCTGTATTTTAGGCCCGATGCTGTGGAATGCAGCCGGAGTTTTGCCCGATCGGCAATTTCCGGGAGTGATTCTCAAAGCGCTCTTTGGATACCGCGATCGAATCTATCTTTTGCAAGCTGTTGGTTATACAATATTCTTACTAACAGTCGGCGGTCTTTACTTCCAAAAATTAACCCCTCAAGCGACTCTTCCTACCAAAAATACTCAGCCTGCTCGGCCTCAGTAGCCTTAGCCTTGCTAGCAGTTTTTATCCTTTGCTTGGCTGCTCGAAGGGCGATGTTCATTCAGTTGACAGTTGACAATTGACAGTTGACAGTTGACCGCTTGAGGGCAACCTCTACCTGGAAGTCCGAGTAGGGGAGTAATGAATCGTCTGATTTTAATTTATACGCCAAACCGAGAGGCTTTCAACCAATTATTTCTGGTAAAAAATTCCCATCAAAAAATCCCCTCCTATTTTCAGGTTCGGGGATTGATTATTTGAATTATGTATGATACCATTTAATAATGGCAACATAGTTTATTTTTTTGATAAATACTTATATTTCTATTATTTAATAATACCGTCAATAGCGACAAAAAGCAAGTGGCAATCTTCAAAAAAAAGAAAATTTTTTAACTAAACCTAACAAAATTTTAAAAGTTAACAACGAGCGGTTAACAGATGTCTCAAAAACCGGGCTTAAGTGTTACAGCATTTAAGCAGTATATTTCAATGACCCGTTATCGAGTCGCCAAATCCTCTATCCGAATTCCCCTGTCTGAGTCGATCGCCACAGACAATCTCTGGCACCCGCAGTAGCTTACCCTTAGCGCCATTGCCTGAAGTCGCAGGCAAACCCAGAAGAAACAGGAAGCTGTTCTTGCCGGCAAAAAATCGACTCCCAGCAAGATTTTTGGCGAACAGTTTTCTGATATGCGCTCAAGAGGGCTTATAATTAGTACAAGAATATTTACAGAACCCTAAAAGTTCTTAATGAACCTTATAATCCTTAATGCAGCTTAAAATTAAAAAATTGCTCCTTAAAGTTACCTGGAACCCCCAGAAGGCTGTAGCCTCCGCCATCTGGTTAGCGGTGAGATAAATGATGATGCCTCGGATACTTGTTATTGATGATGACGCGGCGATCGCCGAACTCGTAGCCGTCAACCTAGAAATGGCTGGCTACGAAGTCACCCAGGCAGAAGACGGCATCAAAGGTCAGGCACTAGCAATACAAATGCTCCCCGACCTGATCATGCTAGACCTGATGCTGCCTAGAGTAGACGGATTCACAGTGTGTCAGCGATTGCGGCGTGACGATCGCACAGCCGACATACCCGTCTTGATGTTGACAGCCTTAAGTCAAACTCAAGATAAAGTAGAAGGCTTCAACTCCGGCGCCGACGATTACCTGACCAAACCCTTTGAACTAGAAGAAATGCTGGCACGAGTGCGAGCCTTGCTGAGGCGCACAGACCGCATCCCCCAAGCTGCCAAACACTCAGAAATCCTGAATTACGGCCCGCTAACTCTTGTCCCCGAAAGGTTTGAAGCTGTTTGGTACGTTAATACCGTCAAACTGACTCACCTAGAGTTCGAGTTGCTGCACTGCTTGCTCCAGCGCCACGGTCAGACAGTCTCTCCCAGCGAAATTCTCAAAGAAGTCTGGGGCTACGACCCCGACGACGACATCGAAACAATTCGCGTACACATCAGACATCTGAGAACCAAGATGGAACCAGATCCCCGCCATCCTCGGTACATCAAAACCGTATACGGCGCGGGTTATTGTCTGGAATTGCCGAGCAACGAGCAAGTCGCCGAGGAAAGCAAATCCTCTGCTTGAGCTAGCGCCCCAGATGCGACGAGCAATTAAAAATCTAGCTAAAAAAGCCTGAGAGCAAGTGTTCTCAGGCTTTTGATTTGAAAGGAAGGAAGAAAGAAGAAGGAAGAGGCAAGAGGAAAGAGGGAAGAACTTGTATCGGCAGGGCTGTTTGATTCTCAGGAAAACCAGAATTTTGTAGGGTAGTGCCCCGTGCCTACCCCCCGCCCACGAGGGCAACCACGGGGGGATTGCCCCTACAAAGAATGAAACAGCCCTATGCCTGTACCGAGGGCTTTGTACCCTGGAGGTTTTTGGTCAATTGCAACACCTTAGTAAAATTCTTTATCAATAAATCTAGATATATTTCACGATCCCTAAATCCATACCAATCAGAAAAACTCTGGTTATCGATCCCTCCGACTCCATGAAACCCTTATAAAACAGTCTTTTCCGCAGCCTTGTTACATATCTAAACCAAACTTAATGAAAAACTTTATCAAAAAGACTTGACTCAGCCAGCAAAATTGTTGATTATCTATATCAATAAGCTCCACAAGCTTAAGACTCAATTGACACTGTTCTCAAGAGGTAACTCGCCGTGACAAGCATGGCCAAAAAATCCTTCCCAGCCGAAGGAGAAACCTTTCCCTGGTGGGCCGGCAACGCCCGCTTAATCAACCTTTCCGGTCGCTTGCTGGGCGCTCACGTCGCCCAAGCCGGCCTCATCGTCCTCTGGGCGGGAGCCTATAGCCTGTTTGAGCTTTCGCGATTCAACCCAGAATTACCCATGTACGAACAAGGCTTGATTCTGCTACCAAACCTAGCCAGACTCGGCTTAGGTGTCGGAGCCGGAGGCAAAATTGTCGATACTTATCCGTACTTTCAAATTGGTGTCGTACACCTCATCAGCTCAGCCTTTCTCGGCTTCGGCGGCATCTTCCACTCCCTCAAAGGGCCAGCCACCCTCGAAGAAAAAACTCCTTTCTTCGGCTACAGATGGGAAGACAAAGACAAAATGACCACCATCTTAGGCATCCACCTAGTTTTGTTAGGTATTGGAGCCTTCTTGTTGGTGGCCAAAGCAATGTATTTCGGTGGTTTGTATGATACCACGATCGGGCAAGTGCGCGTTATTTCGGAACCGACTTTCAACCCGACTGTGATTTTTGGCTACCTGTTCGGTGCAGGCGGCAAAAACTGGATTGCCTCTGTTAACAACCTCGAAGATGTTGTCGGCGGCCATATCTGGGTAGGAATTCTCTGCATAGTCGGCGGGTTGTGGCACATTCGCACCAAGCCTTTTGCCTGGACAGAAAACCTGTTCGTCTGGTCAGGAGAAGCTTATCTCTCTTACAGTCTCGGCGCTTTAGCTTTAATGGGCTTCATTGCCGCCTACTTTGTTTCAGTCAATACCCTGGTTTACCCAGTTGAATTCTTCGGCCCAGCTTTAAAAATTGGCATCCAGCAATATCCCTATTTCGATAGCGGAGAAGTTTTGACTTCTCGCGCTTGGCTGGCAAATTCCCACTTCTGGTTAGCCTTCTTCTTTTTGCAAGGACATATTTGGCACGCTTTACGATCAGCAGGATTTGACTTCCGCAAAGGCGAAGTCGCGAACCAAGTTGCAGCGAATGCGGCCAGTTAATCAGAATTTACGCGCGGGGGTCAAAAACCCGGTTTCTGCACCAACATTTCTCGAAAAAAGCGACAACTTTTGCGAGAAACCGGGTTTTTTGGGCAACTCCAATTCACCGAAATTAGAGGAAAGCGAAAATGCAAGCAATAGCTGAACCGAATTTACAACTAGAGCCGGAAAAGCCAGAAAGCGAGTACGGCTGGTGGGCTGGTAACGCCCGTTTCACAGAATTTTCAGGACGTATTTTAGGAGCTCACGTCGCTCACGCAGGTTTGATTGTACTCTGGGCCGGGGCGATGACCCTGTTTGAAATTTCCAATTTCAACCCGCAGCAGCCTATGTACGACCAAGGTTTAATCCTACTGCCGCATTTGGCAACTTTGGGTTTGGGAGTAGGAAAAGGCGGTCAAATTGTTGATACATATCCCTATTTTGCGATCGGAGTTGTGCATTTAATTAGCTCCGCAGTTCTCGGTGCCGGCGGGCTTTACCATTCCTTGCTCGGCCCGAAAGTATTGCCCCAAAACAACACTTTCTTTGGTTCCTTCGGCTACGACTGGGAAGACAAAGATAAGATGACCAGCATCATCGGCATTCACCTATTACTATTAGGTACTGGTGCTTGGCTGCTAGTCGCAAAAGCCTTATTTTGGGGAGGTCTTTACGATCCCCACGTCGCGGATGTACGGATAATTAGCGAACCAACCCTCAATCCCATCCGCATTTTTAGCTATCTCTTCCCCGTACACGGCCCGGAAGGAATGGCAGCAGTTGACAACTTAGAAGATGTTGTCGGCGGTCACATTTATGTTGGCTTGCTGTGCATCATTGGCGGTTTCTGGCATATCTTCACCAAGCCTTTTGCTTGGGCCAAGCGAGTGTTGTTTTGGTCGGGAGAAGCTTACCTTTCTTACAGTTTGGGCGCTTTGGCTTACATGGGCTTTTTGACTGCCTACTTTGTGACAGTAAACGACACTGTTTATCCAGAGATTTTCTACGGCCCTGTGGGTTTAACCGGCCCGGAAGCCACAGTAGTTTCTTCGCGGACTTGGCTGGCAACAAGCCACTTTATCTTAGCGATTTTGGCGCTTTCCGGTCATATTTGGCACGCCCTGCGCGTTCGTACAAAAGCGGCGGGGTTTGATTTTCGATCGGGCGAATTTGTAACGGCAACTCCTGCTATGGTTCCAGTTGCAAGTGCAACGACAACCGTAAGTTTTTCTGACACGACTGTAACTTTTTTGCGGAATTTGCCGATTTACCGCAAGGGATTGTCTCCCATAGTCAGGGGATTAGAAGTTAGCTTGGCTCACGGCTATTTCCTGGTAGGAGCTTTTGCAGTATTGCTGCCTTTGCAAGAAAAAGGTTTAGCACCTCTGGCAGCATTGCTGGCAACTCTGGCATTAGTCTTGATTTTGGCAATGGGCCTCTCGATTTACGAGAATCGGAACATCGAAGCAGGTAAAGTTCTTTACTGGCACAAAACCTCGGAAGATTGGAGTTTATTCCGGGGCGGTTTTTTGCTCGGAGGTACGAGCGGAGCTTTCCTTGCTTATTTGCTGCTAGACAATTTTGCTGGCATTGATGCAATTTTCCGAGGAGTTGTGAACTGAGTTCAAAATAGAATCTGAATCCAATTTAAGCAAGAAATTAGAACTTTGTTTCTTGCTTAAATTGGCTCATTTCTGGATTTGTATGTACTGTTGAGAAAATCACCCTATGACTGTTTTTATTTGCTGTTTCTGTATCGGGACTGTGATGGTTCTGTTTTTGTGCAGTATTTCGGTAGCGCTGCGAGAAGGATTCCACCAAATTCGGCGACTGCATCAAATTCCGTGTTCGGATTGCGAGTTTTTTACTAATGACTACCGTCTCAAGTGTACCGTGCGGCCGTCTGTTGCTTGTACTGAAGATGCCATCGGCTGTACTGACTTTGAACCGAAAACTTGTTTTGCCAATTCCTGTCAGCGACATTGCTCCAGACTTCACAAAGCTTATACAGAAATACCGACAACTAATTCTCCAATTACATCTGCCGAAATTCTTTCTTCCTAACATCCGTTAAATCCGTTACAGAATCCATTGCCGAACTTCCTGACATCCGTTAAATCCATTACAGAATCCGTTGCCGAACTTCTTCCTTCACAAATATGAATTTATACAGTCCTAACTCACTTAAACTCGAACTAAACCAGAGGGGTTGCCGCTTGACACCCCAGCGAGAAACTATTTTGAGCGTCTTTCAAAATCTGCGGCAAGGCAATCATTTGAGTGCCGAAGAGTTATATAAAACTTTACAGAATCAAGGAGAAGGAATTGGCTTATCTACTGTTTATAGAACACTGCATTTATTAGCCAGAATTGGAATTTTGCGCGAACTAGAATTAGCAGAAGGACACAAACACTACGAACTAAATTTGCCTGAATTGCACCACCACCATCACCTGGTTTGCATTCAGTGTCACAAGACTTTTGAGTTTAGCGATGAATCGATTTTAAAGATTGGTAAGAAACAAGTTGAAAAAGCTGGTGTAGAACTGCTAGACTGTCAATTAACTGTGCGTGCTGTTTGTTTGGAAGCCTTGCGGGAGGGATGGCCTTCTTTGTTGCCGAGCAATTGGTCGTGTCCGAGATATCATTCAGAACTTGAGGATAAGGTTAGTTAAGTTGGATGAAATAAACCACGGGAATTGGTTATTGGTCATTGATAATTGATAATTTCTTGTTAGTTATACCGTTTTGAAAAAAATCAACAAGAGATTTGCTGGGTTTGTTTCGTCCACCTAATGTGCAAGGTGCGTCGCTATGAGATTATAGGTTAAATTTACGGATTGTTCGCAAGCGACACACCCTACGAATACTAATGACTACTGCCAACTGCCAACTCACTAATGACTTAAGTTGTACTCAAGCAACCTCAGAATCGAAACGTTGGTGTTCCATCCGAAATACGTTAGCGTACAAACTAGCAACAATCTGTTTGCCTTCCTGCGTCAACTGCAAATAACCGAGAGATTCGCTGATATGAGGATAAATTCCACTCCAGTAAAACTTAGAGTAGCTTTGCAGCAAGTCGCCCGGATGTCGGTATCCCAAAACTTTAGTAGCACCGCTTTCTTCCAACTCGTAAAACAGCGCGCCAATTTTTTGTAAATATTGTGGGTTGCTGAGCTGACCTATCAAGTCAGCACCGCGAACTAAACTAGAATAATTACCTGCATCTTGGTCAATGTTGCCGTCAAGCACCGAGAAACGAGTTTGTTCTATGTTTTGCTTAATTATCTCAGCATTAATTAGCTTGTGGTTGCCGAAGCGCTCGTCAATGAATAGTTTTGCTCTGTCAACTCGGTAAGGAGATAAACTAGCCGCTGTTGCACCAGGAGCAAGTGCAATTCTCATGCCATCTTTTCCGGTAGCATACAATCCTGCTGATGCTTGGTCTTCTCGGCAAACTCCTTTGACATATCCGATATCTTGGCACAGCAAAGAAATGATGAAGTGCAGCCAATTTTCACAGGAGACTCCGCCCTTGCGAATGTGTTTTCCCCGCAAAATTTCTTGACCGACCAAGGTAATACAAATGGCGTGTTCTGTATTGTGATAAAGAGCGTCGCTGCTGGCAATGTTTTCTAACGCCATTGCCCCCACCCAGGCAATAATATCGGCATAGTCGGATTTGTAGCCTCCGTAAGTGCGGCTGTATCCGTTCTCTAGTTGTTTGATGAAAGCCTCGATCAGCAGTTCTGTAGAATTAAACATACCCTGTCCTTTTCCTTTAATATTGCCTGTCAAGTGTGATGAGTCTTATTTGAGTCTCTATATAATATAATTTATATATGATTTTATGGATGAGATTTTAACTCAAAACTCAAAACTCACTCACCTGCGTTGTTGGCGCTTGCCTTTGGAGGTAATATCAACACTCCAAACGCCACTTAGTCCATGACTAAAAGCCATCCCCGTCGGACTGCATAGAGCAGTCTGCTAACAATTTTTAGCTCGTCTGAACTTTTTAAAGTTTCAGAATTAATTTCGTATTGAATTTGGTGGAACACCGTCCGATCTATCTTACCGGATTTCCAAATATTCAAGTAAAGTTCGGAAATTGTACTTTCAGGAATATAAGTTTTGGTTTTCATCTGCGCTCAACTAAATGTATATTGCTTATTATCAGGTAATTTTATATAACTTTATGTGATGTCGATCTCTCTGAGGCTGTGATGCGAGCGGCTGTGATGCGATCGCACGGTAGAGTAGATGGGCGTCTCGGAAAAATGGTGGTTCGATATTTCGATCGCGATCGATTTTGCACCACTGCTGTGACCCTCTTCAAAGTTGGGCTTCAATATATAATGCCACATATGTATTGGTACGACGGGCGATCGCCGCATCCCAACTTCCAGCAAACAAGCAAGAAAGTTCGCCCGCCGTGGAAATTTCTTGCCAAAAAAACTCGAGTCGTGTACTATATAGAGTCTGGTATCCTCACTTACCCATAATTATTTTCATTTATCCCGTCCCCCCACAGGGGAAGGGACTTTCAGTGCGGATGCCGCCAAATCACTATATTCAGCAAAAAGCTAGAAATGCCGTAACTCATGCCCACTATTCAGCAACTCATCCGTTCAGCACGGGAACAAACGCAGAAAAAAACCAAATCGCCAGCTCTCAAGAGTTGCCCCCAGCGCCGCGGAGTTTGCACCAGAGTGTACACGACCACCCCGAAAAAACCCAACTCGGCGCTGCGGAAAGTGGCTCGGGTACGGCTGACCTCTGGTTTTGAAGTGACAGCCTACATCCCCGGGATCGGTCACAACTTGCAAGAACACTCGGTAGTAATGATCCGGGGCGGTAGGGTAAAAGATTTACCCGGAGTTAGATACCACATCATTCGCGGTACATTAGACACCGCCGGAGTGAAAGACCGCAAGCAAGGTCGTTCCAAGTACGGGGCCAAGCGTCCTAAAGAGAAAAAATAACGCGGATTTCGCCCGATCGCCAGAGTGAAAAAGCAAAAATAAGTTCGATCGTCGATCGAGATTTGAGCTAGAAACTCCAAATTCAATCAATCAAAATCAAAAATCGCAAATAGAACTATGTCTCGCCGCACAGTTATTCAAAAACGTCCAGTTCCGCCAGATCCAACCTACAACAGCCGGTTGGTAAGCATGATGGTGAGACGGATCATGCAGCACGGCAAAAAATCCGTGGCCTCCAGCATAGTCTACGACGCCCTCAAAACCATCCAGGAACGCACAGGAGCCGAACCGTTAGACTTGTTTGAAAAAGCAGTCAAAAACGCTACACCCCTGGTAGAAGTCAAAGCCCGCCGGGTAGGTGGCGCTACATACCAAGTGCCGATGGAAGTACGTTCCGATCGCGGAACTACCCTCGCCCTCCGTTGGCTGATCAGATTTGCCCGCGCCCGCACAGGCCGCTCGATGGCAGCTAAACTGGCTAACGAACTGATGGATGCAGCTAACGAAACCGGTAGTGCAATTCGCAAGCGCGAAGAAACACACCGTATGGCAGAAGCTAACAAGGCTTTTGCTCACTACCGTTACTAATTGCCAACTAGGGCATGGAGAAAAGGTCGATCGCGCAGCATAAAAGCATCGGGCGATCAATTAAAAAGTGTAAATTTTGAGTATTGAGATTGCTTCTCCAGGGACAATGCTGCCGGCCATTCGTGAAGCAAACTCAAAACTCCCAAAGTAAAAATTCACCCTGTCTCTGAATCCTCCATGTCGCATCCTTAATATTTTTGTAAACAAATGTTGCAAACAATATTAAAATGTAACAATAAGCTCAATAAACTTATGTTGTAAGTCGATTGGGAGTGCAAAATAAGGTTTCTGTGTAGTATTATAGTATTATAACAGCAACACAAGATTAAGGAGGTAGCTGTGGTACGTATCGTCCCGCTAGAAAAAACTCGCAACATCGGCATCGCCGCCCACATTGACGCGGGCAAAACAACAACAACAGAAAGAATTCTGTTCTATTCTGGCATGGTTCACAAAATGGGTGAAGTGCACGATGGAACAACAATTATGGACACGATGGCGCAAGAGCGAGAGCGGGGAATTACGATTACTGCTGCCGCTATCACCACCACTTGGAAAGAGCACAAAATCAACATCATCGACACTCCCGGACACGTAGACTTCACTATCGAAGTAGAACGTTCCATGCGAGTGCTTGACGGAGTGATCGCAGTATTCTGCTCGGTAGGCGGAGTGCAACCACAATCGGAAACAGTTTGGCGGCAAGCCGATCGGTATAAAGTACCGCGAATCGTGTTTGTCAACAAAATGGATCGGATGGGCGCGAACTTCTACAAAGTCTATGCTCAAATTTGCGATCGGATGAGAGCGAACGCTGTACCCATCCAAATCCCGATCGGCAGTGAGGAAAACTTCCGGGGAATTGTAGACATAGTGCAAATGAAAGCCTATATCTACAAGAACAACACGGGCACTGATATCGAGGAAGTAGAAATCCCCGATGAAGTCAAAGAGCTGGCCGCCCAATATCGCACGAAGCTGATCGAATCCGTAGCAGAAACCAGCGACGCCCTTACCGAGAAATACCTCGAAGGTGTAGAACTAACCGAAGACGAAATCCGTTTGGCCCTGCGCCACGGTACTGTCCAAGGTACGATCGTCCCCATGCTGTGCGGTTCGGCATTCAAAAACAAAGGCGTTCAGTTGTTGTTGGATGCAGTCATCGACTATCTGCCGTCGCCCTTGGAAGTTCCCCCAATTCAAGGACTCCTACCCAACGGCGAGACAGCAGAGCGCTTTGCCGACGACAACGCCCCGCTGTCAGCCCTGGCATTCAAAATCATGGCAGACCCCTACGGTCGCCTGACCTTCCTCCGCGTTTACTCCGGTGTCCTCAAAAAAGGTAGCTACGTCCTCAACTCCACCAAAGACAAAAAAGAGCGGGTTTCTCGCCTAATTGTACTCAAAGCGGACGATCGGATAGACGTAGAAGAACTCCGCGCCGGAGACTTGGGAGCAGCCTTGGGTCTGAAAGACACCTTCACAGGCGATACCATCTGTGAAGAAGGCTCGGAAGTGATTCTGGAGTCCCTGTTCATTCCCGAACCGGTCATTTCGGTGGCGGTGGAACCGAAAACCAAACAAGATATGGAGAAGCTCTCCAAAGCCCTCCAGTCCCTCTCGGAAGAAGACCCCACCTTCCGAGTCAATGTTGACCCAGAAACCAATCAGACAGTCATCGCCGGCATGGGCGAACTGCACTTGGAAATTTTGGTAGACAGGATGCTGCGCGAATTCAAAGTAGAAGCCAACGTGGGTCAGCCCCAAGTAGCCTACCGAGAAACCGTTCGCAAAGCCGTTCGCGCCGAAGGTAAATTTATCCGCCAAAGCGGTGGTAAAGGTCAGTACGGTCACGTCGTGATCGAACTAGAACCCGCTGAAGAGGGAACCGGCTTTGAATTTGTCTCCAAAATTGTCGGTGGCACTGTACCGAAAGAGTACATCAATCCGGCAGCACAAGGGATGAAAGAAGCCTGCGAATCAGGTATTCTAGCAGGATATCCCGTGATCGACCTCAGAGCTACTATGGTAGACGGGTCTTTCCACGATGTAGACTCTTCAGAAATGGCATTTAAGATCGCCGGTTCAATGGCAATCAAAGAAGCCGTGATGAAGGCGTCGCCAGTGCTGCTAGAGCCTATGATGAAGGTAGAGGTTGAAGTTCCCGAAGATTACATCGGGAACGTCATCGGAGACCTCAACTCGCGTCGGGGTCAGATCGAAGGTCAAGAGACGGATCAGGGAATTGCCAAAGTTTCTGTAAAAGTTCCACTAGCAGAAATGTTCGGTTACGCTACTGACATCCGCTCAAAAACCCAAGGTCGAGGCATCTTCACAATGGAATTCAGCCATTACGAAGAAGTGCCGCGAAATGTGGCTGAAGCCATTATCGCTAAGAACAAAGGGAACTAATGATTTAAGGTTTTAGATTTTGGATTTTGGATTGAATCCAAAATCTAGAATCTAAAATCTCAAGTCTAAAATCGCTAAAAAAAACAAGGAACAGATCGAGAATGGCACGCGCAAAATTTGAACGGACTAAACCCCACGTAAACATCGGCACAATCGGTCACGTTGACCACGGCAAAACAACTTTGACCGCGGCGATTACGATGACTCTATCTGCACTGGGTCAAGCAAAGGCTAAGAACTACGCCGATATCGACGCTGCGCCCGAAGAAAAAGCACGGGGTATTACGATTAATACCGCTCACGTAGAATACGAAACCACAGGTCGTCACTACGCCCACGTGGATTGCCCCGGACACGCTGACTATGTGAAAAACATGATCACCGGTGCTGCTCAAATGGACGGCGGCATCCTAGTAGTGTCAGCGGCAGACGGCCCCATGCCTCAAACTCGCGAACACATCCTGCTAGCTAAGCAAGTTGGCGTTCCCAGCTTGGTTGTCTTCTTGAACAAAGAAGACATGGTGGATGACGCTGAACTTTTGGAATTGGTAGAACTGGAAGTTCGCGAACTTTTGAGCTCTTACGATTTTCCTGGCGATGACATCCCCATCGTGACTGGTTCGGGCTTGAAAGCTCTCGAAGCAATGCTTGCTAATCCGAAGACTGTCAAGGGCGAAAATGAGTGGGTTGACAAGATTTACAAGCTGATGGAAGAAGTAGATGCTTACATCCCTACTCCAGAACGCGAAATTGACAAGCCTTTCTTGATGGCTGTAGAAGACGTATTCTCGATTACTGGTCGGGGTACTGTGGCTACTGGTCGGATTGAGCGCGGCAGTGTCAAAGTCGGCGAAACAGTCGAAGTGATTGGTCTTAAGGACACTCGCAGCACTACAGTGACTGGTGTGGAAATGTTCACCAAGTCCTTGGATGAAGGCTTGGCCGGCGACAACGTGGGTCTACTTCTCCGGGGTATTTTGAAGGCTGATATTGAAAGAGGCATGGTAATTGCCAAGCCAAAATCCATCAGTCCTCACACTCAGTTTGAATCTGAAGTTTACATTCTGAAGAAGGAAGAAGGCGGCCGTCACACGCCATTTTTCTCTGGCTACCGTCCTCAATTCTACGTCCGTACAACTGACGTAACCGGTACAATCATGCAGTTCACTGCTGATGACGGTTCGGAAGCTGAAATGGTGATGCCAGGTGACCGGATCAAAATGACTGTCGATCTGATTCACCCGATCGCGATCGAACAAGGAATGCGCTTCGCAATTCGTGAAGGCGGCCGCACCGTCGGCGCCGGCGTTGTTTCCAAAATCCTCAAGTAGGAATCCGCTAACAGCCGTGATAGCAGAAAAGCCGACAAAAGTCAATAGGCTTTTCTGCTATTTAGTGAGTAGTTAGTAGTTATTGGTTAGTAGTTATTGGTTAGTAGTTATTGGTTAGTAGTTATTGGTTAGTAGTTATTGATTAAATATTCGATAATAAAGAACAAATAACAAGTAACAAAGAACAAATAACAAGTAACAAAGAACAAATAACAAAGAACAAAAAATAAACTGAACCTAGAAAATTAAAGAAACCAAAATGGCAGCTATCCAACAACAAAAAATTCGCATTCGCCTCAAAGCTTTCGATCGCCGAATTCTCGACGCATCCTGCGAAAAGATTGTAGATACAGCAAATCGGACAGCAGCCACTGCGATCGGCCCGATTCCCCTACCGACAAAACGACGGATTTATTGCTTGCTGCGATCGCCCCACGTAGACAAAGATTCTCGCGAACACTTTGAAACCCGCACGCACCGCCGCATCATCGACATTCACCAGCCCTCGGCTAAAACAATTGACGCTTTGATGAAACTGGATTTGCCAGCCGGCGTAGATATTGAAGTCAAGCTGTAGATTGATGGATTAGGAAATAACAAGAGAAGGAACAATGGAAAAATACATTGTTCCTTTTTTTTATCCCTGGACGCAAGGATAGTCAGAAACCAGTTCTAAAGTTGAAAAGACGATCGAGGTGTTGTAAGCTGTTTTGCTGGTAATGTTATGGTTGATAAGATTGTTTTCTTTTTGAAGAAATTTGCTATGATAGTTTAAGCGATCGCTATTCGATATTCCTGCAATTACCAGCTATGAACATTCAGTTGGTTGACTCCTTAATTCAAGTCATAGAATCGCTGACACCTGAAGAGAGTTTGTTGTTCCAAGAAAAACTCTTAGCTAGGGCGATTCAGAGTACACCTGGAGTCTGTGGAGGAAATGCCCGGATTCGCAACACCCGCATTCCTGTTTGGACGCTCGTTTCACTTCACCAACAGGGGGCTGATGAGGCTGAGTTACTTCGGAATTATCCAGTTTTGGACGATCGCGATCTAGAGAATGCTTGGCGTTATTACGATCGCCACCGCGAAGAAATCGATCGTATTATTATGTCTCATCAAACAGATGATTGAAAGGGTGAGGCTTTATTCCAATGAAAATTTCCCGATCGCAATGGTCGAGCATTTGCGTAGTCTTGACAGTGATGTTTTAACTTCTTATGATGCCGGTCAAGCAAATCAAGGAATTCCTGATGACGAGGTTCTGCGCTTTGCGACTGCACAAAATCGGGCGGTAATTAGCTTCAATCGCGATGATTTTGTGGCGCTACACCGTGGTGGTTATCGCCACGCAGGAATTATTGTCTGTAAAGACGATCGAGATTACTTGGGACAAGTTACTATTCTTCATTCCTATCTGCAAGAGATTGATTCGCTGTGCGATCGTCTAATTCGGATCAAAAAGCAGAATCAGCGTGGGTTGAGTCATCCGGTTTTTGTGGTTCAAGAATACGTGCGGTAATTTATTTGATAAATTGTGACGCGCGGGTGGCTAGAAACCGGGTTTTTACGAAAATTGTTGGTGACAGTCGTAGAAACTCAAAAAAACCCGGTTTCTTGGATGGTGATGCGCGGGTTTCTTTGGTTGTGATGCGTAATAATACGAAGACTACCGAGAGAGAAAGGGTATGACGCGAGAAGAAGCACTGCGGCGAATTGACATAGCGGCGGCGGAACAATTGACTCAACTGGATTTGGCAAGGTTGGGGTTGAAGGAATTGCCGCCGGAGATTGGCAAACTGTCGAATTTGACACAGCTTAACCTCAGTAGAAATCAGATTACAGAAATTCCCGAAGTGCTGGGCAAACTGTCAAATTTGACACGACTTATCCTCAGAAGCAATCAGATTACAGAAATTCCCGAAGTGCTGGGCAAACTGTCGAATTTGACACAGCTTGACCTCAGTACCAATCAGATTACAGAAATTCCCGAAGTGCTGGGCAAACTGTCGAATTTGACACAGATTCACCTCAGTGCCAATCAGATTACAGAAATTCCCGAAGTGCTGGGAAAACTGTCGAATTTGACACAGCTTAACCTCAGTTTCAATCAGATTACAGAAATTCCCGAAGTTCTGGGGAAACTGTCGAATTTGACGCAGCTTGGCCTCGGTGGCAATCAGATTACAGAAATTCCCGAAGTTCTGGGGAAACTGTCGAATTTGACGCAGCTTGGCCTCATTGGCAATCAGATTACAGAAATTCCCGAAGTTCTGGGGAAACTGTCGAATTTGACGCAGCTTTACCTCAGTTTCAATCAGATTACAGAAATTCCCGAAGTTCTGGGGAAACTGTCGAATTTGACGCAGCTTTACCTCAGTTTCAATCAGATAACGGAAATTCCCGAATCTCTGTGCAAAATGAAGAAGCTGCAACAATTGGATTTGCGGGGTAATCCGATACCAATTCCGCCGGAAATCCTGGGCGAAAAGGAATTTTATAAAAATCCTGGCGATTTGCGTACCATCCTCGATTTCTACTTCCAAACTCGTGACCCCAATGCTACCGAAGAACTCAACGAAGCCAAACTTTTGATTGTCGGCGAAGGCGAAGCAGGCAAAACCACCCTAGCAAACAAACTCCTCAACCCCGACTACCAACTCAAAGAACGAGAACCCACCACCGAAGGCATCGATGTCCTATCCTGGGAATTCCCACAACCCAACGGCAAACCTTTCCGCGTTCACCTCTGGGACTTTGGCGGACAGGAAATCTACCACGCCACCCACCAATTTTTCCTCACCGAACGTTCTCTGTACGTCCTCCTCGTCGATAACCGCCGCCAAAACCCCAACCTCTGCTACTGGCTGAGTATCATCGAACTCCTCAGCAACGGCAGTCCCGTCTTCCTCGTCCACAACGAAAAACAAGACATTCGCTGCGAAATCAACCTTTCCCAACAGCGGCGGGACTTTCCAAACCTAGAAAAAAAATTCGCTACCAATCTCGCCACAAATCGCGGACTTGAAGCCCTCCAACGCGCCCTGCAAAACCGCATCGCCACCCTCGAACACATCAGCACGCCCATCCCCAAACGCTGGGCAAACGTCCGCTATGTTTTGGAAAACTATTCGCAACGCCAAACCCACATCGAAGTCGGTGAATTTTTCAACATCTGCGTTAGCCAAGGCTTCAAAAAGTTGGATAAACCCGCCATGCTGAGTCTCAGTAAATACCTCCACGACTTGGGTATTATCCTCCACTTCCAAAAAGACCCCATCCTCAAAAACATAGTCATCCTGCGTCCCGAATTGGCAACCAACGCTGTTTACAAACTCATCGGCAACAAAAAAGTCACCGACAATGGAGAAGTCACAGATAACGCAGAAATCATCGCTAACTGCGGGTATTTCACCCGAGAAAATCTCAAGCAAATCTGGCGCGACAGAGAATACCAAGACTTGCACGACGAACTGCTGCACTTGATGAAACACTTCAAATTGTGTTACGAAATCCCCTGCCAACCCGGACAATACATCGCGCCGCAACTTCTCCCCCTTGAAACGCCCAATTACGACTGGGACGACACCGATAACTTGATTTTGCGCTACGAATACGACTTCATGCCCAAAGGCATTATTACCCGCTTCATCGTAGAAATGCACTTGTTAATCTACCGCCCTCAATCCGATTTACCAAAGGGTAAGGGGGATATTGTCTGGCGTGATGGAGTCATCCTCGCCGACAATTACGCCAAAGCCGAAGTTATCGAAAATTACCACCAACGAGAAATCCGCATTCGAGTTTCCGGCAACCATAAAAAATCTCTTTTAGACCGCATCCGCCACGAACTCTGGAAAATTCATGCTACTTACGATAAACGCCTAAAATACCAAGAATTCATCCCCTGCAATTGTCACCAATGCCAAGGCAGCCAAGACCCTCACCTCTACGATTTTGAAAAGCTGCGCCGCCGTTTGGCAAACCACCGCTACGAAGTCGAATGCGAAAAATCTTATCAAATGGTTCAGGTGCGGCGCTTAATGGCAGATTTCCCCGATAATTTGGAACGATGGAAAGAAACAGAGCGAATTTCTGGAATTAAGCAAGCTGAATCTGTAGATCCTGCTACTAATGTTATGCTGAATATCAGCATCGACGGTAAAAAAATGACTCAAACTTCTCCTCAAAATAACAACTTTTCCGGCGCACAAATCGGCAGCGTAGCTATCGCCAATGAAGTCAAAGACAGCGCCCAACAAACATCATCTGGCGGCATTCAAATTAATAACGCCGATACGGCAGAAATTTTCAAACTAATTTCATCAATGCGCGAAACCGCAATGCAGTTTCCTGAAGATAGTCGAGATGATATAATTATCGATATTCAAGATGTCGAAACTGAAATTAATAAACCGAAAGATCAATGGGATAGACCCAGATTAAAGAAATGTTTAAAAGGTATTGTAGCGGGGGCGGCCGCGATCGGAGTTGGGATTGCAGGTGCTGTTGATTTGGCTAATAGTGCGATCGACCTTGGTGAAAAAGTAGGTATTGAAATTCAAGTACCTTGGGCGCGGTAAATTAGGTTTGAGGTAAGTTCGTAGTGCGGACTTTAGTCCGTAAAATTTCAGCGGACTGAAGTCCGCACTACAAACTGCACTACAAACTGCAAAATCTCAGCGGACTGAAGTCCGCACTACAAACTGCACTACAAACTGCCCGATCGCCCGCACTGCATTTTCCGCCGATCGCTCCTGCCCCGGAATTGCTCAAATCAGTTAAAGTAAGAAAAAGAAGCGCAAGTACCGTCACCTTTGAGCGACAATGGCATCCTCCTCCTCTGTAGCAGTTCGCGAACTCCCGTTATTTCCCTTGCCGGAAGTGGTTCTATTTCCAGGTAGACCTCTGCCGCTGCAAATTTTCGAGTTTCGCTATCGAATTATGATGAATACGATTCTGGAGGGCGATCGCCGTTTCGGTGTGCTCATGTGGGATCCGAACCAAAACAAAGTCTCAGCCGTTGGCTGTTGCGCCGAAGTCATTCACTGTCAGCGCCTCCCGGACGATCGCATGAAAATCATGACTCTCGGACAGCAACGGTTCCGAGTCCTCGACGCCGTTCGGGAAAAACCCTATTTAGTCGGTTTAGTAGAATGGATTGAAGACGAACCGCCGCAACAAGATCTCCGATCTTTGGGCAAAGAAGTCGAACAACTGCTGAGAGATGTAGTTCGCCTGTCTAGCAAATTGATGGATCAGCCGATCGACCTACCCGAAGACATTCCCAGTTTGCCAACAGAACTATCCTACTGGGTAGCCAGCTACCTTTACGGTGCAGCGACAGAACAGCAAACTCTCTTAGAATTGCAAGATACTGCTGCGAGATTGGAACGCGAAACCGAAATTTTAACTTCCACTCGCAATCACTTGGCCGCAAGGACTGTACTCAAAGATACCCTCAAGTAGTCAATTTTCATAGAACTGAAGCATCCTCAGTTCTGCCTCGGATAACAACTCTTTCCGAGGCGAGAGTCCCAAACATTGTGCGATCGCAAAAACGCCGATTTTCAACTTGTTGTTCCCAAAAGCAAAGGGAAGGGCTGGGAACTGTTAGCAGCCGACAGTGCTATAACTGTCAACTGTCAACTGTCAACTGTCAACTGCTATAAGTGCTTGTGTTAGAAAATCTCGACCAACCGAAACCCTACGATGCAGTTAGAGGCGGTCAACTGCCACCTCCGGTGGGCGGCCTCGTACTCGGCGGACTAGCAGGAGTCAGACACCGACTGTCTAGTTCAGTCAGCGAACATCGGATTGCAGCGCTAAAGGAAGCCTTCAATTACGGCGATGCAGGCTTAAAAATAGTCATCAAAATTTGTCAAAGCGAAACAGGGCCCGTGCAGCGGGTGGCCTGCGATTTGCTGCGAGAAAGGCTGAGTGCGATCGCCCGCGAAAAATTAGAAGCCTTCGTACCTGCAAGTTTAGATTCAGAAACAGCGGCAGACAGGACTCAAAAAATCTTAAAGAACTCAGCCAGTACAGTCTCAGAAAAAGGCGATCGGCAGTTATCAGAAGCACAGTTAATATTTGAGACAACTGTGCAGCAGATGGAACCCAATTTGTTGCTCTTAGAAGCATTAGTAGCCTCTGTAGAACGCCAAGACTTTACCAGCGAACTGATGAATTTTTGGGATTTATTAATCTTAGAAATTCAGGAACCTCTCAAAGAACTTCGTCAGGCTGTTGGTAGCGCGATTTCAGCCCAACTGCGGATTCAGTGGCAGTACAATCAATCTGAATCCCAAGCCAATCAGTGGCAGCAGCGAGCTTTGCTAGCTCTTCAGAAAGGCGATGAGAACTCCGTTCGACAAGCCTGGGTTCGCAAGCAAATAGAGTTGGATAAGGTAGCAAAAGTGAAGATTGATTTAGACGACCAAACTGTACGAGTAGAAACTCTCAACCGCAACTTACTAGCTTTGGAAAGTAAGATTGCCGAAGCTAATTCTAAGAAAGAAATACTCAAGATGCAGGTTCATTTTTCTAAGGTACAGGAGCAAATTAACTGCACTTTCAGCCAAATGAATACTATATTTTTTAGTCCTTAGCTGTTCGGATTGTGTGCGGATATATTGTTTGATTTCAGACTTGTCTGATGCAAAACTGAATCGCCCCGCTTAAATTTGTGGTGTCATCTAACTTAGCGCCTTCGCGGTTAGCTCCGCACAAAAATGCCCCGCTAAAATTAGCACCGCGCAAATCAGCTTCTCTCAAATCAGCATCCTGAAGGTTACTTTCAGACAAAAATGCTCCTCTCAAGTTGGCTCTTCTGAGACTTGCTCCCCGCAGTTTTACCTCACTGAGATTTGCTCCTTCAAGATTGGCTTCATCCAAGCAAGCATCTATCAGGTTGGCTTCCATCAGGTTGGCTTTATACAAGTTTGCCCCGGTTAAGTTGACACCAATCATTTTCGTGTCTCCCAAGTTGGCATTTGCCAGGTTTGCATTAATCAGCTCTGCCCCTGTTAATCTGGCACGAGTTAGCTTCGATCCCCTGAGATCTGCCCCATTCAGATCCGCCATGAGCAGACAAGCATTTTCGAGGTTTGCACCAATTAAGTTAGCCCCACTTAGGTCTGCTTCAGCTAGGATTATGTCTTTTAAGTTGGCACAGGCGAGGCAAATATGAAGGAGGGAAGCTTGTGACAGGGAAGCACCTATTAAGTTGCATTCGTGAAAATCTCTTTCTCCGGCTGCATATCGCTTGAGAAGTTCATCAGCATTCATCTCGCTAGCCCCCTAAGTATTAATACAATCATACTACTGACAGTACAGTGTAGCAACCAAAGATTTTTAAAGTTTCCGTGTGTTTTTTTAACTCTTCTAGTGCCGATCGCACTAATGTAGAACAAACATCGGCTTCCACGTCCATAAAGAAAATATATTCTCCGAGCGATCGCTTAGTCGGCCGAGATTCAATGCGACTTAAATTAATACCCCGACTGGCAAATACTTGCAAAGGTTTTACCAGTGTTCCAGGCATATTAGCAGGTACGCTAAAAGCTAGTGACGTGTGAGTACAATTCGCCGAAGTTGAATCTAGGTGCGAGTTAGCCGCTAGTGTGGCGCCGGATGTCATTGATGACTCGTGGGATTCTGCGAAGTTTCCTAATTTTCCTGCATCGGAGCCAAGTACCCAAAATCGAGTGTAATTGTCGGGATAATCATTAATCGGGCTCGCTAGCACGGGCAATTTGTAGAGTTCGGCGGCTCTTGGCGAAGAGATTGCCGCTATACTGCTATCTTCTAGATAGTGCAACGCTTCCGTCGTTGAATTAGCCGGAATCAACTGAGCCTGTGGGATAAACTCCGCCAACCACAATTGACACTGAGCTAGGGCTTGCGGGTGAGAGTAAACTTTTTGAATCTCGTTAAAATTTTGAGCATTTGACAGCAGCGCGTGGGAAATCGGCAAAACCAGGGCGTGTTTAATTCGCAGTGCATCCAGCCGCCACAGGGTATCGAGGGTGACAGTGACGCTACCTTCTATGGAATTTTCTACCGGCACAATTGAGCAATCAACCACCCCGGAGGCAGATGCCTCTAGTGCCTGAGATATGGTGGAATAAGGATACAGCGTGCATTCGGAGTTAGTTTCCCGGCTCAACCAATTGACATAAGCCTGAGCTGCTGTTTCTGCATTGGTACCTACAGGGCCGAGATGTGCAATGGAAATTTTCATAATAATCGGCAATTTTGCGTTACAAATGTTTGCTTTACTCTCATCAGCCAGCAAGTATGATGAAAAAAATAGCCTGAGTCCCGAAAGCTTTTATCAGTTATTTTTCGGATGACATGGCGGGAGTGAGCGAGTTAATGCGCGACTCATATCCCCTTAAAAAAGTTATAGTTTATCAGAAAACTGGGTTAAAAACCCCGTCTTTTAAGACGGCTTTGGATTTAAGTTTTTCTGTGATAACATACTATGAGTAGTTTGGTAAGGAAAATGTTGAAAGCGTTCAAGTACAAAATCTATCCGACAAATGTGCAGTCAATTTTGCTTGCGAAGTCGTTTGGATGTACTAGATGGTTTTACAACTACGCTCTCAATCTAACCTCTGAGACCTATAAGCAAACAGGAAAGGGGTTAAGCAGGAATGAAATAATCAACCTTTTACCTTCCCTAAAGAAAGAGTACGAATGGCTGACAGAAGCACCGTCACAAGTGTTGCAGCAAGCCGCCTTGAATCTTTCGAGTGCTTTTCTCAATTTCTTTGAAGGAAGGGCTAAGTATCCAAACTTCAAAAAGAAACAAAATCGACAATCGATTAGATTTCCTCAAGGATGTAAGTTAAAAGACGATACCCTGAAATTACCCAAAATTGGCGATGTTCATTGTAAGGTATCAAGGCAACCAGAAGGAAGTCTAAAGTCGGTCACGGTTTCAGTTAGCCCATCGGGAGAATATTTTGCGGCTTGTCTCTATGATGACGGGAAAGTGTTACCCGAAAAATCATCAGAAGGGAAAGCCATCGGGATAGACGTTGGGTTAACCCATTACGCTATTACTTCCAATGGAACTAAGCATGGAAATCCCAAATACTATCGAAAGTATGAAAAAAGATTAGCTAAAAGACAAAAGCAATTAAGCCGTAAGCTAAAAGAGTCTAATAACCGCAATAAAGCTAGAGTTAAAGTTGCTAAAGTTCACGCTAAGATTGTCCGATGTCGCGAAGATTTTTTACACAAACTAAGTCGTAAATTAGTTGACGAAAACCAAGTCATCGTTGTAGAAAATCTGGCAGTTAGAAATATGGTTAAAAACCACAGCCTAGCTAAATCTATTAGTGATGCTGGCTGGGGGCAATTTTGTACCATGTTGAAATACAAGGCCCAGTGGGCAGGAAAAACCTACATTGAAGTAGATAGATTTTTCCCTAGCTCCAAGACCTGTAATAACTGCTTAAATCGTGTAGATAGCTTGAGTTTGAATATTCGTAGCTGGCAATGTCCTAAGTGTGGAGAAAACCACGATAGAGATATTAACGCAGCTAAAAATATTCGAGATGAAGGTTTGCGAATTTTGACGGTAGGGCATACCGCTACTGCTTCGGGAGGGAGAGTAAGACCAAGTAAAGGCAATGCTTTTACAAGGCTTCTCCCTGTGAGCGAAGAATCCTCTCGCCTGATAGCAGAGGAGTGTCAATAAGATATGCTTACGAATCCTATATATTGACATATTCTCATGTATATCCGATTTCATGCTTCGCAATCCGTTGAGATCGCCGTACCAGATGAACGGGTTCCCATTCAACATTATCTGCGCCAGCCGAGGCGACTGGTGAATGCCCTAGTCGATCGTACTCGCACAGAGCAACTAAGCGATGACTGTTTCCGCCTGAAAATGCGACCGTTACAATTTATGATGCTGAGCATTCAACCCACAGTAGACATGAGGGTATGGGCGCAGTCGGAGGGCGCAATCAACTTGGAGTCCGTCGCCTGCTCGATTCTTGGTGTGGATTATATAAACGATCGCTTTGCTCTCAATCTTAAAGGAAAGCTTTACGTACACCAAAGCAGTGGGGTAACGTACTTGAAAGGAAAAGCAGATTTAGAGGTGCAAGTAGAGTTACCGCCACCGTTTTGGCTGACACCCAAACCAATTTTAGAAACAACGGGCAACGGTTTGCTCAAGAGCGTGCTGCTGGGCGTCAAACAGCGGTTAATGTATCAGTTGCTCTTAGATTACCGCCGTTGGGCAAGCAGCGAAACAGAAGTAATATCGAGCGATATCCCTCAAATCTTATCGGTTGAAGGTTGAGCGGATTCTAGAGAATGACGTTGCTTAATCAGGGTATGAAAATGGGGAACTTCAAAATTAAGCTATATTAACTGACCAGACGATCGAATGCAATGCAGCCTGAATTTTGTTGAAATTTCCTAGCTCCCATAGATAGCAGCGGGTCACTCAAAATCGATGTGAGTCAGCGCTCCATCATCGTCTTCCATGATTCCCCTAGGCCCAGACCAAGCTGTTGATTTGTCTTGTGAAACTTCTTCTTTTTTGTCGGCGAGTTCGCGCTGTGGTGGCCGAGTTATTTTGCTCGGTTGCACATTCGTCGCCCCCACCCGGATTCGGATTTTTGGTCCGGAATTGCCCAAGCGAATCGTCATCCCGTCCGCTACCGATAGCTGAGCGATCGGTTTATCATCTACATAAGTACCGTTAGCGCCAAAATTAATAATTTCCCAGCCATAAGAATGATTCCACAGCTCTACGTGGTGGCGGGAAACAACAGCGCTGTAAATAATTACATCATTGTCGTTCGATCGACCGATCCGAACCACAGATTCGGATTCAAAACACCAACTTTGAACCGGGACAGATTGAATAGGATGTAGCAAAGTTAAGGTAATCACTGATGTTTTGACACTCCGCCGCATGACAGAAACGGGGATGCTTCAAGAACCAATTTTTGGGATAAAACCGCAAAAGAGTTGATGCTTAAAGGCGTTGTCAGCGCGCCGCTACTCCCTCGCTTTGCCGTAAAAGTTGAACTTTTGACTGCTTGAGGCATTTGAGCAAACTTTTGATTGTGAGCTTGGACTCCAGGTGCAAACTTTGCCTGTCCTCGATCGCCACCAAACACGATCGTATTAATCTGGTGAACTTGGCCGCGATCGACAGCAGTGCGAAGTTCTCGATCGATTGAATCTCGGATGGAGCTACCCGGCCGATCGCCCATCTGGGCCCATCGAGCGGTGGAGTGACCATTTTCCCACAGGTCGATCGGAGAATTCAACTCAGACGAGTGCTGGTTGCACCGCTGATTCGAGTTGTCGATCGGGCGACAGTCTGCGACGATCGGCGAATTGCTGTTTGCCCCTACAGAAGTTAACCAATGATTAAGGCTGCGGGTTCTAGATAAAATAGGAGTTGGTTCTCTCAAACAGCATAGGTCTTTTAGGGTTGCTAACATTTTTCGTATTGATGCGATACCTTTAAAATACAATGCTTTGAGCACTAGAATTCCTCGCCCAGAAAGCCTCTATTTCGCGTACTCTGTACCGATCGACCTTTCGGGCGCCCGCCACCCCAAAAATGCGATCGGCAAGCAGCTACTTTCTCGATCGGGAAGGCCGCACTTCAGGGCAAATCCGACTCTGGCGGTTGGGCCGGATCGGGCGGTACAGATTCATCCTTTTGCCGCTTCAACTCTGCGACTTTTTCTTGAGCTACATCCCTGACCTCTAGAGCTTTATCTTGAAGTTTTTCCGCCAGATTTTGAGCGTTCCGCTTCACGCCAGCCACATTTTTAAGAGTTCTGTCAAGATCTTCCTGTAAAAACTCGGCTACCATGCCGACTTTATGGTGCAGTCCCTCCGCGTACTGCACGGGTTCGGATACAGCAGCCTCAGAGACGATCGCCCGCTTGCTGCCGATCGTCGAAATCGCCTGCACCGGCAACAAGTAAATCCCGTCTAAAACGCCACGCCAGCCGCTAGATTTAAACAGGTAATCCCTAACAGAACCAGTCCGGACATCAAATAGGTAGTCAACCACCGTACCTGCCTTATTTCCTGCGTCCGTAAGTACCTCAAGGCCGATCGGACAAACAGCTTGTTCCGGCTGATGCAATTCCGGAAGTTCCGGGTTAATCGTCACCAAAACATTTTCGCCCACCGTATCAACTTGCGCCCAAGCGAACCAGCGTTTTTTGTTGCCCAAAAGTCCCGACTTGCAAGTAAAGCCGATCGCCCGCTGGGAGTGAGGATCGAGCCAAAGCCGATCTACCCTGCCGACCTCTTCCGCCGTGCGGCGGTCGATCGTGCGGCGGTTGATCAGTTCGCTGCGCTTAACAATCTGTTGTGATTTACTCATAAATAAACTCCTGAGTGCCGCCTGCAAGAAAAATGTCGATCGTCCAAAGATGTCGATTTAATATTCTTCTTCTTCTTCTTTTTCTTCCGAATAATGGGGAGTATTTTCTGCCTCAGTTAACTCGTCTTCTTCCCTGGAAGTGCCAATTTCTTTTTGGCTGGGAATAGGAATCGTGCTAAGCAGTGCGCCCCCGGAGGGAGCGTGAATTGCCTTAGCATCCCTTGACTTGACGCTAGTTTGTGCTAACTGGGCTGAGGACTGATTCCCACCGACGTTGATTTGAATTTTCGGGCCCGAGCGAGCCAAGTGAACGATCAGACCGTCCACAACGGGAACCTTAGCGATCGGCTTACCATCGAGGTAAGTACCGTTGGTACCTAAATTGATCAGTTCCCAATTAATGCCGCTGCGTCGCAATTCGATGTGGCGACGAGAAACCACAGCGCTAAAAAGAACGACGTGGTTTTCCGTCGATCGCCCGATCCGGACGACCTGTTCGTCTTCAAAGATCCAACTGCGGACGGGAATAGACTGGAGTGGATGTAGCAAGGTCAGCTTAATCACATTGGCAGCATTGAGTTTTGGTAGAGCGCCTCAAGATGCGATTTTAGATTTTAGACTTTCGATCGCCCAATCCAAACTCGATCTAAGAGATTTGAAATAGAAACGTAACCAGGTCTCCTTTTCCCAGAGAGATGCGGTCTCCCGGTCGCAACCGATGTCGGTTTCCCTTGGGCAGGGGAGTATTGTTGACGTAAGTGCCGTTAGAACTGCCTACATCTTCTAGGTAGCAAGCATCTCCCTCCACCCGGAGATTTGCGTGTACCCGAGAAACTATCTCAGAATTAGCAAATCCCGAAACATCAATATCTGGGGGCACCAAGTCATTTGGCTTGCCGATGTGAATCACAGCGAGATTGTGAGGCAATTCCATCGGCGTATTTGTCTGAACGTGTATCAGTCGCGCCGACTGCTGTTGCAGTTGAGTTTTAGCCACACCCGCTGGCTGTGGGTCGGGAACCGGGGGAGAGGTATTTGGTGCTGTTGCCACCGATTCTGTTGTAACAGGAACCGAGAGCGACGGCGGGGGATCGGGAATTGTCGGAATGCTGGCGGGAGTTTTTTCTAAGTTCGGCCCCGGATCGGGGGTAACTAGAGGTTCCATTGCGATCGTCGGCGGTTCGGTTGCCCCTAAGTCCGGCACCAGTGGCGATACCACTGTGGGGCCCACAGGCGAGGCGGACGGTACGGTCGCCTCAACTTCTGGAACGTAGGAACCCGGACGCAAATTAAAGCCACACTGACCGCAAAATGCTGCATCTGTCTGAACCGCTGCACCGCAGTTAGAGCAACTGGCGGTAACGGGTAAAGGCGTGTAACAAGACTCGCACTGGCTGGCCCCGTCGGGGTTCTGGTGATTGCAATTGGGACAGACAATCATCGATTTCTCCTTGCTATCGGCCAGATTTTCCAATCAGCCTCATAAAATATAGTCGTGTATATGGTCAAATTTTAACTTTAACCGCCACAATTCTTATATTGCTTCGCTAATACTAGCAACTGAGTTATAGCGGTTATCAGAAAGATTCGCGGACGTTGTTGGGCTTGGGCCCTAAGAGTTTAAGGGTTATATAAGCTGTCAGTTATACCTCATCTTTTTGAGAAAGGCTATAGTTCCGTGACATTCGGAACTAAGGAAAAGAATTAGTTAGTGATACTGCTGACAGTGCTGACACTCTCAGCTCTCTCAGTTATTTTACTGCAACGCCTGCCGCAGCATCGAGCAGCCACCAAAGTTCGCCCTCTGGTTGAACGAGTCTGGCTGGATAGATTGTGGAGTCGGCTGCGGGGGCAAAAATTTGACTGAGGGCGGGTTGTTTGCTGGCTCCTGCCACCATGAAGATGACGCACCGGGCGCGGTTGATTAAGGGGAATGTAAAGGTGATGCGGGGTTGACCGTCTTTGTTGCCGACGGTTATTAGGGAGTCACGGACTTGTAAGGCTGGTGTGCCGGGGAATAGAGAGGCTGTGTGGGCGTCGTCTCCTATGCCCAATAGGATGATGTCGAAAGCGGGGAACTCGCCGTCGGATATTTTGAAGAATTGCTGCAATTCGGTTTGGTGTGTCGAGGCGTCGGCTGCTGGGTCAGCCGCGCCTGTGGGCATGGGGTGGATGTTGCTGGCGGGGATGTTTACTCGATCGAGCCAAGCGAGGCGCGCCATTTTTTGATTGCTGTCCGGGTGATCTGGCGCAACGTAGCGTTCGTCGCCCCAGAAAACGTGAATTTTGTCCCAAGGCAGGTCTTGGGTGGCGATCGCTCTGTAGAGCGGTTCTGGTGTGCTGCCACCGGCCAAGGCGATCGTGCAAATTCCACGTTCTGCGATCGCTGCTGGGATTTTGGATAGGACAACCGCGAGCGATCGCTCTATGAGTTCTTCCCGATTTGCTAATACTTCTACTACTTTTTTCATTAATTTCCTCTCAACTTTTCTCTTCGTCTGGAGCTGGGCAATTACCCAAATTTGGTCTTGACATTTTGCTTTGAGGTCGATCGGCTGATACGCTTGGAAGGCTCTACACAGCGTCAAGTCGGATTTTATCAGAAGAATGGGTTTAAAACCCCGTCTTTTAAGACAGCTTTGTATTTAATTTTTTTCTATGTTACCATAGTATTAGTAGTTTGGTAAGCAAAATGCTAAAAGCCTTCAAGTACAGAATATATCCGACCAGTGAGCAATCCATTTTGCTTGCGAAGTCGTTTGGCTGTGCAAGATGGTTTTACAACTACACGCTCAATCTAACGTCTGAAACCTATAAGCAAACAGGGAAAGGATTAAGTAGAAATGAAATAATCAATCTTCTACCTTCTCTTAACGGGACTTAAACAAATTTTAAGCCCAAACAAAGCCTAAACTGGCTTTATAAGCGGAGAATACGTCCCAATTTTGGTTCAACCATTTTATGAACCTAAAAGATATGGCTGTCCGAAATGCTTCGAGTGCCTGAGTAAAATTATTTAAAGGTTTGTTTGCCCATTGGCGCCTTAATCCTCCTGTTAACCTATGCCAGAGAATGAAAGTGTAGGCACAAAATACCAGAATGAAATGTCTTTTCAGGCTGGTTTCATCTCGCTCCTTGATATTCATTTAATCCCAACCATCCCTTGGCTTCCCGATAGAAAACTTCAACCCAATTTCTTTCTGAATAAGTTTTTACTATCCACTCCTCTGTCGCTATTGACGAGTCAGCATTACTCATCAAATAATCTATTTCAGTGGCGGTATCGAAAGTTTCTGCATTCATGACGATAGCCATTACTTTCTTACCCGTGCATTTTGATAATTCGACGAATTGAATTGCTACCCATACTGTTCTCGGTCGTTCTAAAGACAGTTGAATTTTTGTGAAAGCCTCTACAGGTAAGGATTTAGCTAAATTATCTACTCGAATCTCTTCTGTTTCCTCTACTGTTTTTTGAATTATTACTTTGCGATTCTTGGCAAGTCCTCCGATATATTTTAATTTGCGGTTTTCTAATTCTTGTAAAAAACTGGTGTTATTACCATACCCTGAATCCATCAAGACTATTCCTGGTTTATAGCCTCTCGAAGCAGGTCTTGTCGATTAAATTTATGGCTATTTCTGGCTTTTTCTTGAAGTCTGGATCATCTTTTCCGGAGGGTAATGAGTCGGCTTTTTTATACAATTCAATATCTAATGGCAGGCTCTTCTTACCATCATATAGATGACTGGTAACTACTACTACCCCATTATCAGTTTTTCCGATTTGTCCGATGTATTGTCTGCCTACAGCGTCGGTAAAATTACCACTTTTTCGGTGACCTGAATCATCTATTATCAGGCTAAATTCTCGACTAATCTTGGTTTGATTGGCTCTTCTGGCTTTTTGGTGAAAAGTGTATAATGAGATACTACTAATTGATTTCTACCGTATGGATCTTCATCTTGACAGACTGCTTAATCTACCCGATGTTACTGTTGAAAGTTGCATCCAA
>NZ_JAHREU010000025.1:69475-92466 GCF_020883145.1 Microcoleus sp. CAWBG27 | reverse complement strand
TTCGTCGAGATATCGAAATCGAAGAAGACGCTTCGGATTGAGATTTAATTTGATTGCTGGCATTTATAATTATGAACTTTCTTTGAAGACAAATTAGCGCTCGCCTGAGACTTTCGCAAGAGGTCTAATAATGCCCGTCAATTAGCAGCTTATGCAGGTTTAACACCCTGTGAACGGAGTTCTGGGACTTCTGTTAAAGGCAAAACTCGTTTGTCCTGTACCGGCAATGTCCGACTACGAAAAGCATTGTATCTGCCTGCGGTAGTGGCAATGCGTTACAACCCTTTGTTGAAAGCTATGAGTGACCGATTATTAGGTCGTGGCAAGGTCAAAATGCAGGTGATTGGCGCTCTGATGAGGAAATTGGTGCATTTGGCTTTTGGTATTTTAAAGTCCCAAAAGCCTTTCGATCCCAATTATTTACTTGCTACCCCTTGACAGGTCAAGACAGTATCTACGGGGGCTACGCCAAGGTCGAGGATCGCCCACTGCAATGCCCCAAGAACCACTGTCGCACTGGTTGAACGAGGCGATCGCCAAAAGTTAAGTCTGGGCAAAGATTTTTAGGTAAAATACTTGTAGTCGAGTTCATGATTTTCCTCAGTAATCCGGATTAACAAAAAGTTATAAATCACCCTGATTACATCATCAACCAAATCCACCGTTACCCCAGTGACGTGAATAATTATTTCCTGTGACACTCGCGGCCTCAAAATGTGATATATAAAGTTCATAGTTGTGATGGTAAGTCCGCAAAAGTGTGAGACAGATCACCGCCCTTACCAGCTAAATGCTGTATCCTTAGAGGTATATAGAACCCATTTGACATCTTTTACGGTCTTGTGGTAGCGTGACCGTAAAAGCATTATCCAGTAGCAGCCATGCCTTATTGTAGCAGTTTAACGGATTCAGAATGGGAAATAATTGAACCCATACTACATCAGATATTGCCCAAAAAGAACCGAACTAGACCATGTAACTGGACAAAAAGAGAAATCTTAGATGGAATTTTCTATCAACTAAAAAATGGCTGCAATTGGCAAGACTTACCTAAAGACTTGCCCCCCTATTCCACTGTATATTGGCATTATAAACAGTGGCGACAACAGGGAGTCATAGAAGAGCTGATGAGGGTGTTACATGAGACAGTGCGCGAACAGGTAAAAAAAAGCCAAATGGACTACATTGATGATTATAGACTCACAAGCCGTAAAAAATACTTGTAATGCTAGTATTGAGTCAAGAGGGTTTTGTTTCTACAAGTCTACAAATGGTATTAAAAGACACCTAGTCGTTGATACATTAGGGTTTCCATTCTTTACTCACTGCACAAAAGCTAGTGTATCAGATGATGCTGGTTTGATTGAAACTTTGACTTTAAACATCGATTATTTTAAGTCCAAACCTCTAAATATTCCGAAAATTACACTCTTACTAGACAATGGCTATCATCCCGAACATCTCACAAAAGAGTTAGAAAAAATTTATCAGAAATTATGACAAAAATCAAGTTTGAACTTTCAGAAAAGCCATCAAAATCCGAAAAACAAGCTCAAGGAAAATCAGGATTTGTCCCAGTTAAAGCAAGGTGGGTCATTGAACGGTCAAATGCTTGGATGGAAAGATGTAAAATTTTGGTGAAGAACTTTGAGAGAAGTTTGGCAGCGGCGACTGCCAAGCTCAACCTTTGTTTTATTAGGCTGATGATTAGAAGGCTTGCACCCTCTTCTTAGATGTCAAATGGGTTCTATAGAAAAATTATCTAAGTGGTAACTGCCGGCCTCTACTTTACTGCGATATATCACCCGGTCAATTAACTAATACAAGGTTTCAGGCAATGATTAAACAAAAATATAAATATGCCGACCTTTCTCAACGTCCCCACACAGATACCGTCCTGGAAAAACTCCCTGTAGAAGTTAAGGAGTGGGCAGAAAGCTTGCCTTGGAACCAGCGACGCTACGTTTTGTCCCTCTCCTACATATTGTGTGCATCTACTCCCGAGTTTCAAGCCGAATTCTTAGATGAGTACACAGCCGATGGCTTAGTCTCAAAAATGTTTGAAGATGTAGATACTCTACACCGAGTCAAAGAGTATTTAATCAGATTCCGAGTCAAAAAAGAATTAAACGAATCTGATTTAAGAAGCTACATCAAACAATTTTATATCCACTCATCTCAACAAGCGCTCCGGGAAACAGACCAATATTTAGAATCTGCACTGCGTTTCGTATTGAGTACAGAAGAACGGAATAATGTTTTTAACTACATTTTGGGTTTTGAATTTATTAAAATTGTGTTTCAAATGAGTTGGTTGCAACACGAAAGATTAGCCAGACTTCAAAAAAATCAGTCGCAGTTTATTGAAAGCTATATCAAGCCAATTCAACACGCACACAAAATTAATGCCATAATTGTACCGAAAGATGAGAGAATCTTTTTTGCTAGACGCGCTTATTACGTTCAACAGCCTAACATTTCTTACACAAAACTTATCGAGTTAGTCATGGCTACTTTTACTACAGAAATGGTGACTCACTGCGGATTTTCGATCAGCCGCCACTCTCAAGCTATGCGCTTTGACTGCGATTACATTTACGATCCCCAACCAGAAGAAGCAAGATTTCCTACTGACTTGCAATTTATGAATTGACTCTACGCAGTAAAGTGTATGCTCCGCGTAAACCCTAGGTTGCTTTTTCTCTTTACTTTTAGTTTCGCGTTGCGCCCAGGATAGTTTTTGGAGCATCGGACTTCTAGTTTGCAGTTTAAAACCGGTTGTTCAGCCTGACTTTCTCTAAAATAGGACGGCTTTATCAATTGGCCTTACGCTTGCGTTTGTTCAATTTCAAACCAGCTAACTATCACTCCCGCTAACGGAAGAGCCAGAAATATTCCTAAAAGTCCTGTCGCTCTCGCGCCTACTCACAGTGCAAAAAATACGACTACCGGATTGAGGTTAAGCGGATTTTGCTTGAGTCTCGGATGAATAAAGTTATCTTGAAATAGTTGACAGTTGATGGTTGACCTGTGACAGAAAGAAGAGGGAAGAAGGAACAGCGAAGAGGGAAGAATGCAGTGCTTTCTCACTTCTGTCTGTGGTAAGGGTGGGTTCTGTTTACGATAAGTACGATCGCGCTCGCCATTGCCCAATCACACACAAAGGCGATCGCACAAACAGCCTTTGACACCCGAAAACCGCCTCGGAAACTCTTGGCGGTGCCAGTATTTGTCGCTTTGGGTGCCGCAACTAACACACAAACCCTCAAACAAAGCTGGCGCCCAAATACCCGGTTTCAGTCCCAGCCTCCAAAAATTTCAACTCTGCCTTGTGGCAGATAGTACGAACAGCTCAATTTTTGGGATACTAGAAATTAGCACTCAACTTAGCTGAGGAACAAACGTGCTGCTATCAAAAGGCTTTGAAGTAGAAATGTATACCGGCACGCCCGAAGGTGAGGTTGTCGGTCTCTCCGATCGCATAGTCGCCGATCTAGAGGGATTTGTGCGGGAGCCTGATAGTCGCAATGTGGAGTACACGACTGCCCCCCTGTGCAGCTACGATCGCCTGCTGTGCGCCCTAGTCAAGCCGCGAGTCCGGCTGCGCGAGTATCTCAAACAGTTGGGCGACTATACCTTGCTCCCGGGAAGTACCCTGTCTCTCGGTGGGAGCGATCGATTTTACCGATCGGATCCCAACAACCCCTATCACACCTACATCGAGCAAACCTACGGCACCAAAGTCGTCACTGCCAGCATTCACATCAACATCGGCATCTCCGAACCAGAAATGCTGATGCGCGCCATCCGCCTCGCCCGCGTCGAAGCACCGCTATACCTGGCATTGAGCGCTTCTTCCCCGTTCCTCGACGGCGAAGTCACGGGCTATCATTCTACCCGGTGGGGTTTGTTTCCCAAAACTCCCGCGATCGTCCCCCTGTTTGAAAGTCACAAGCATTACATCCAGTGGACTGAAGAACAGCTAGAACTCGGCAGTATGCAAAACGTCCGCCATTTGTGGTCTGCTGTGCGGCCAAATGGCGATCGTCGCCCCTACTGTCTCAACCGCCTCGAATTGAGAATTTGCGATCTTGAAGTCAATCCTCTGGCTTTGTTGGCCATCACTGCCTTGCTAGAAGCTCGTATTTGGCAGATGATGGAAGACCCCGGCTTAGACCCCTTAGCACTCAGCACCTTACCGGCCGCCACCCGCAATCAAGACTTAGTTGCCCTCACCGACGCCAACGAAATTGCTGCATCCCGGAAAAGTTTGGATGCCGAACTCACCCACTGGCAAGACGGCAGAAAGATTTTGGCGCGAGATTGGATTGAGGAAATTTACCAGGAAGTCTGGCCGATCGCCAAAAAACGCGGCTTTAGTTGCTTTCTCTCGCCGCTCAAAAAGATTCTCCGGGAAGGCAACACCGCCCAGCAGTGGTTGAAACTTCACGATCGCGGTTTGGACACCCGCAGTATTATTCTCCAAGGGATTGATGGGATGGCTCACCAGGAATGGGAGCTGGAAGACAATTTGTGCGGTCAGTTAGTCGCTTGAACAGTAGCAGTGCAAAACAAATCAGAATATTTAATCAATGGCAGCCAGCACCTGTTATAAATAAAAGCTATGAATAGTATCTACCTTTGGGTAGATTTCTAAATGTGCCAATAGCTGTATTTTTTGCTTTGATAGCAACTGCCAAGACGTGCTTAATCGCTGAAACCATTGCTATCCTTGGGGCGATGGGGGTTGTCAACTGTCAACTGTCAACTGTCAACTGTCAACTGTCAACTGTCAACTGTCAACTGTTTAAAGCTTCATGCCCCAACTTGTCTTGATTCACCCGCAAATTCCCCCGAATACTGGCAATATCGCCCGCACTTGCGCTGCCACAGGCACTACATTGCATTTAGTCGGCCCGCTGGGGTTTGAAATTAGCGATCGCTACCTGAAAAGGGCCGGCTTAGATTATTGGCCCTATGTCAATCTCCACTGTCACGAAGACTTAGCTGCTTTTGAGATATTTCAGCAGGAGCGAGGAGGGCGAACGATCGGATTCAGCACTGGTGGACGATGCAGTTATACCCAATTCCAATTTCAGCCCAGCGACTGGTTGATGTTTGGCTCAGAAACTGTCGGCATTCCTAAATTGGTCTTGGATGCCTGTGATGCCACAGTTTTTATTCCCATGAGCCAGCCTGGAGTCAGGAGTTTGAATCTCTCTGTCAGCGCCGCTGTAGGTTTATTTGAGGCTAAACGACAGTTGGGCGAACTCGGATAAATCGCGATCGACAGATACATACATATATAGATATTTAATAGCTGTCGGCTACAGCCAACTCTCGTTTTAAATATAAGAAATTTGTATCAAAGCGGTGAAAATCTAGATAGCGGAGATTAATATATTTTATTCATCCAAAAACAGATTGTTATCAGTAATACCAAATTAGTCGCTGCGAGGATGTAGCCACAAAAACAGAGGATTTCAGCGATTTAAGGCGCCAGGGATCGGCTGATTGTGCCTGAAGGCTATTGATATCTAGTGAATATACGGTTGTAGGTTGTCCGGAAATTAGCATAGAGTCGGACAATAGGTGAGAGTCTTAGCCTGTGCGGGAACGGATATTTTATGTATTCGTTCCAACTATTGCGGTGTAAGGCTTGTGGGGTGTAATTGCAGCGGGTTTGACCGAGAATTTTAAAAATTATTACGGTTCGAGCTTGTCTAAATTAAAAAAGCAAGGTAATCTTGCCTAAGCACGATCGCTTTCAACAATCAGAATATTTTTGGTTGTTGATTTAAATTCAGCATCATGCAATCCCTTGAGTGTTTCCAAGGACAGTTAGCGCTTCTCAGTAGGAGGTCGTTTTTTTGAAACGAACATATCCCCAAAAAAATAAGCCTGTTCAGGCTAGTGAAATCGACAGAGACGGTTCTGCGGAACCGTCCAAGCAGACAACGCTCAGCACAGGCAGAGTTCGCTCTCTCGCCACGATCGGGCTGGCAATATCGGTAGGTGCTTCTGGCATCCTGCTGCCGAGAAACGGAGACAGCGCTCGCGCGTCTGAACTCACACCGACAGCAGAATCGACCGTTGAATTAAAGCCTGTATCGACCAACGGGCCCGCTACCACCGGACAAGTTGACGGCTCCTCAGCCGAACAGGCAGGGGTTAAGGTTCAGCAGGGACAAACCCTTTGGGATCTGTCTCGGGACTATGAAATTGAACCGAAGGCACTAGCAACTGCCAACGGCATCAAACCCGATACCGCACTCCAAGCCGGCCAAGAACTTAGAATTCCGGAGGCTCTAGAAGCCTCGCCACAAGAGAACCCTGGCAATACTGCCACAGTCAATCCAGAACAAAAATTAAATCTAACTGGCTCCGAGTCGTTGGATAGTGCAGCCCAGTACGGGCAGCCAACGGCAACGCCAGAGATGGCGACGGTACCGGCACAAAGCTCGATCGACAGCCCGAACGCAGACGGGGCGATCGACAGTTTGAAAAAACAGGAAAACCGCACTACAGCATCAGGTCGGTCCCTGTTGGACTCTGAGGTGGGAGCAAATTCATCTACACCTGCTGTACCGACGGTGGCATCCCCCGAATATGCCACCTCGCCAGCAATTCCTGACCTCAGGGCCACACCTGTAATTCCCAATGCCTCGGTGGGTCAAGCAGCATCGACCGATCGATCGTTGGAGTCCATTGAACAGTCTCTCGCAACACCTAGTTTGCCCTCCGCTGTGGTAGTGTCCCCAGCAGGCAGTAGCGCAGGACCAGCCCAGGGGCTCTACAACGTGCGCCCGGGAGATACGTTAGATGCGATCGCCTCTAATTACCGGGTATCGCCCAAAGAGCTGATCGCCGTCAACAAGCTGGGCAATCCCAACTTGCTGAATGTCAATCAACGGCTGAAAATTCCCAACGTTCGGTCAAATAATCCAGCGGTGCAGGCGGCAGCATCTGATTCTGCCTCTAACTCTACATCTGTCTGGTCGGCGACTTCGGTTCCCGCATCTTTGAACCCCAGTTCGTCTACCTCGGAAATAACCAGTGCTGGCGTGGCAGCACCCGCCCCAAAAGTGGCCGTTGTCTCTCCCTTGGGGAACTTGGAAGGTCTGAACAATATTTCAGCGCCGATGGTTCCCAAAATTAACAGCATTCCGCTAACTCAAGTTTCTCAAACCATTAGCGACAACAGAAAGCTGGAACTTCAAGGCGAACCAACATTTACAGGTGCCGTTGACACCAGCGCCCTGCCCCAGCCAGCAAGTGCAACTGCTAGCAACGTCGCTGTTGCATACCCGCAGCCGATGGGCTTGCAAAATGTTAGCGCCCAGGGTTTAAATCCCGCTCCCACGAACGCTGTAATTGAGTCGAATGCCGAGGATCTACCCACCGCTACCGCTCTCAACCCTTATTCCGAACGTTTGAGAGCAGAAGTTGTCAGACTGCGAGAGGAATATCGCGCCGAGCGCAATTCGATCGGGGCAAATGCGGTTTCCCTGGCTCCAACTGAGGGCCCAGAAGCGAAACTCGCCTCCAACCCGTCTGAAGAACTCCCAAGCGTCAATCCCGACCTCTACACCCCCGAATACGCTGGAGCGGTGCAGAATGAAATCGGCAGACCGCCGTCGAGAGGGTGGTCTCAGGAAGTTCAGAAACAGCAGCAAGAGCGTTTCGATCCCGCTCGTGCAGCCGAACTGCAACCGATCAACCTAACGCCGACCTCTACTCAAGAACGACCGGTGGTAGCAACTGCTCCTTTGGGTTCCGAGGGTTATGACCCCCTGAGCAACCCGTCTTTGGGACGCATGGTTTCTCCAGAACTGCCTCCACTTTCGGGCGCTGATACTTATCTGCCTAACGGCGGCGGCAAACAGCAGTCGGCTAACGGATTGATTTGGCCGGCTAAGGGCGTTCTCACTTCTGGCTACGGCTGGCGCTGGGGACGGATGCACAAGGGAATTGATATTGCAGGGCCGATCGGCACGCCAATTATGGCCGCCGACAGCGGGGTGGTTACCTATGCAGACTGGAACGACGGAGGCTACGGCTATCTGGTGGAAATTACCCATCCAGACGGATCAGAAACGATCTACGCCCACAACAGCCGAATTTTGGTGCAAAAGGGTCAGAAGGTCGAGCGCGGCGAACAGATTTCAGAAATGGGCAGCACCGGCTTCAGTACCGGGCCGCACTTGCACTTTGAAATCCATCCCGCCGGACAGGGTGCTGTCAATCCAATGGCTTTTCTGCCTAACGATACCTCCAGCGCTTCTCGATAACGACTGGTCTGAAGTTATGGGTTTTGAATCATTACCAAAACTCATAACTTAGATCGGAAGGTATGAGAAATTCGGTTGTTGGGAATAGAGACATATTTCCACCTACCGTGCTACGATGGTAAATCGTGAAGTAAGTTTGGCTCAGTGGCGCAGTGGTTAGCGCAGGGGACTCATAAGCCCAAGGTCGCAGGTTCAAATCCCGCCTGAGCCATGATTTAATAGAAAAAATCACGCTCTCTATTTTGAGAGCGTGATTTTTTAGACTTGCCGAGAACATACTTGTAGTCGTTATGAGTATGATATATTTGTAACAGTTCGTAAAAAAGGAAACAAAATCTATGACAAGTGAATGCCTCCGGGTTGGTCAAGCTGCACCCGATTTCGCAGCAACAGCCGTAGTGGATCAGGAATTCAAGACAGTTAAACTGTCAGACTATAAAGGCAAAAAGTATGTAGTCCTGTTCTTCTACCCCTTGGACTTCACCTTTGTGTGCCCAACTGAGATTACAGCATTTAGCGATCGCCATGAGGACTTCAAGAAAATCGATACCGAAATCCTCGGCGTCTCAGTTGACAGCGAATTCTCTCACCTCGCTTGGATACAAACAGACCGCAAATCCGGCGGTGTCGGCGACCTCAACTATCCGTTAGTAGCTGACCTCAAAAAAACCATCAGTTCCGACTACAACGTCCTCGACCCAGAAGCAGGTATTGCCCTCAGAGGTCTGTTCATCATCGACAAAGAAGGCATCATCCAACACTCTACTATCAACAACCTTGCCTTCGGCCGTAACGTAGACGAAACTCTCCGCACTCTGCAAGCTATCCAACACGTCCAGTCTCACCCCGATGAAGTTTGTCCCGCAGGCTGGCAGCCCGGTGACAAAACCATGACACCCGATCCAGTTAAGTCCAAAGTATTCTTTGCTGCTGTCTAACTCGATCGTTTTGAGTTGTAGGGCGGCGCCTGTGAGTGTCCGCCCTCGAAACTTTCGGTGCAATGCCCAATGCCCATTGCCCTATGCCCAATGCCCAATTCCCCATTCCCAAATTAGCAAATATGCTGACTTCTACTGATTTTAGCGGCTTGTTAAATCAGCGGTTTTTCCAAAATTTATTGCCTGTTCCCGCGACTAATCTTCTGAAGCTGGGACAGAGGACACCAGATTTTGAATTACCGGATATTAATAATGGCAAATTGGTGCGGCTGTCGAACTATCGGGGCGATAAGCCGGTAGTTCTGGCTTTTACGCGGATTTTTACTGAAAAGCAATATTGTCCTTTCTGTTTTCCTCACATTAAAGCTTTGAATGAAAAGTGGGAACAGTTTGCCGATCGCAATATAGAATTATTGATGGTAACAAGCACCGACGATCGCCAAAGCCAAATTGTAGCTAGAGATTTAGGCTTGAAAATGCCTCTGCTCTCCGATCCAGCCGTAAAAGTGTTTCGGGCCTATGAAACCGGTCAAGCTTTGGGTGCTCCTTTGCCGGCTCAGTTTGTTTTGGATGCAGATGGCAAACTCCTATATAAACATTTGTTTTCGTTCATAGACCACAATGCTAGTGTGGAAACTTTGCTGAACTCTCTGCCAAATTAGTGCACAGTTTGTAGCTAGTAGTTGGGTAAGGTGTGTCGCTGTGGAATTTTCGATTTTGGTTGAGATTTTCTGCAAGCGACGCACCTTACGGCAAGATAGAGCGGACTGAAGTCCGCACTACGAACCTTTTTAAAATAGAAAATCAGTGGTGTCTATCGCCCCAGCATTTACCCCAATTAAGGAAGCTAAAACTTGCCCGTTGGATACTAGCTTAATCAAAGTTCGATCGCTATTTTGACTGACATCTAATTGTGGAAAAGTCAAGCTATTGGTGAGGAAAATCAAATCTTTTCCATCCTCAAAATCGACAATTGTATCGATCGCACCATCAGCAGATAGCAATATGGTAAACAGTTTTCTCTAATAGTAACTTACTCTATCCTTTCCTGAGCGGGCACTACCCCGAAATCCTCGATAATCTTTTTAGAACTTCACCTGACGCACCCTACCAGTCGATCGTCCTGTGATAGTTGCGTAATAAGTGTTCTACTGAAATTAATCGGTCAAAAATTGCAATAAAAGCCCTCTAAGGTTTGAATACTCAAACCTTTTTGGGTTAAAATATATAGCACTGCACCGCTGACTAAAATGAAGATAACCGATTTCTGTGAACCCAATATAAACAGGTAGATACTACTTAAACGATTTTTTTACAAAAATATATAATATATAAGTAATGACTTTGACAACAAGTATGATTGATGACTAGGTAATAAGAATTATCATGATAATTCCTGGTAAAATATGAGGTTTGTTAGCAGGGCGATCGATCGCTATTGAGGAAAACTGAGGAAAACTGAGGTTTGTTAAATCCCAAATAAATCCGAGGTAGATCGAAGTGATGTCATCACCTCGATCGCGAAGCCCTCGCAGACGATCGCACTTTTAACCCCAACTATCTTAATAAAAATACATAAAACTCCTGCGATCGCCCAATCACTCATCTAGTGATAAATACTCATTGTGCCAATTGTTAGGGCGGAATGTGGAGATGTGCGATCGGCATAAATCTACGCTATAGCTGGAATGTAGCTAGTAGCAGTTTAAGCCGATGTCGTCTCCTAAAGGTCGATCGAGCAAAATAGAATTGAGCATCTTGGCCTCGCATCCTGAGTTGTTGACAGGTTTGGATGCGTGGCTGCGGCTAGGCTTGATTTCGCCGGCTGAGGTTGAAGAATTGTGCAGCCAGCACTTAGTCTGCCCGCTGCCCGAAACCGCTGTGGGCCTTTCTGAAATTGACGATCGCGCCAACTCTTCTATTCCCGAACCACAAGTACCAGGGACATCCACACAAAAAGCATTACCCAGAACCACAAAAAACGTTGTCGAGCGCGCAGAAACCCCTCAAACCCCAACTTTTGCCTCTCAAATTTTGCAGTCGCTCATCGCCGAAATTAGCGTCGTGTGGCTGTTGTTTTTAGGAGTGTTCATGGTAGTTGTCTCCTCAGGAGTCTTGGCTGCCAGTCAGTGGGAAAAATTTCCTGCTGCCGGACAATATGGAGTTTTGTTAGCTTATACTTTAACTTTTTGGGCGATCGGCAGTTGGGCAAAAAAACAGCCTAATTTACACTTGACTGCTCAAACTTTGCAAGAAGTTACCCTGTTGCTAGTGCCGATAAATTTTTGGGCGATGGACACCTTTGGATTGTGGAAATATCCTTGGGATTGGGCAGTCGCCATCGTCGCTGCATTTATTTTGACTTGGATAACGCGCGGAATTATTAAAGATCAGTATCAAAGTTTGTGGGGGAAAAATGTAACTACCTCGATCGCCCTAAATCACTTGGGATTGAGTTATTTGCACTGGGGTTGGGGATTTGGAGGGTTTGCCCTAGCTGCGGTTTACTTGGGTACGGTGGGAACTACTGCTGCTACAGTTTATCAAGTTCAGCAACAACGAGTACAATCTATTACACGTGGGGGAAACACTGAAACTTCCGCCGCTGCTTTCAGTTACAGCCGAGATTTTTTGACTTACAAAAAAGCCGCTTTAGTAGCTTATTCCTTGGGAATTTTACTGGGTCGGGCGATATTTGTCAAGGATGTCAACATCCATGAAATGGGCTTAGCCTTGGGAATTTGCGGCGTACTTTTAGCGTGGCTGGATTGGCCGCAATCCCTTGCATTTGGAACTACTAGAAACAATATATCCAACGAGCCAAATCCCGGCAACTTTTTTAACTGGCAATTAGCCGGAGGGGGTTTGTTGGGTTTGGGGTGGCTGGTTTGTTTTCGCGAAATTCCTCTACAGGCGATCGCAATTAGCGCCTTGGCTATTTGGTTTTTTTATAACCGCTTAGTGCGGTTTTGGCAAAAGTTGGATTTGCTAATGCTTTTCGCCGTGGGACTTCAAAGCATTTGGCTAGTTTGGCGAGTGGTTCCTTTAGGGATTAAAACACAATTTGTTGCATTTTTAACTCAGCTTAGCAACTCTGGGCAAACTCCTTGGGCTTTTTGGGGTGTTTTGCTGTTGCCTTATTTAATTTTAACGGTAAGTGCGGCGCAGTGGCTCTACCGATCGCGAAAGTTTCCACTTGCCCATTTTGCCGAAAATCTTGCCCTCGGTTTGGGCAGTGTTTTAACTATTATTAGTGTAGTCAATCCGTTTTGGCGATCGATCAATTTATTAATTTCTACTGTAACTTTAGGTTGGATCGCTTGGAAATACCTAATTCCCGATAACTCCCGGCGAGTTGCGATGCCCGTTTCTGCTGTTGATACCAAGGGAAATCCGGCATTTTGGGTTTCGCTGACTCACATTACTGGTTTGTGCGGCTTCGCTTCGGCAATTGACTTGTTTTTGCCAAACCAGAGAGATTATGTTTGGGCAGGAATTTTATTGATATTGATGGTGGCTGAATGGGGATTTTTTGTCTGGATGAAATCGGCAAATACCAGAGAAAGTTCTGCTTTCTTTCGCTGGCATCCTGCGTTATTCCAAAGTTCCTGGTATCTGGGATTGGTGTTGGCAGGATTGAGCTTTATCTTGCTGTACAGTAATATGCACTCTCAGTGGGGTTTGATGTGGCTGGCGACTCCTTTGGCTTTGACTGCTGTTGCTACATATAGTGAAACTTCGCACAAACAACTTGCAAGTACCTTAAGTTCGATCGCCCTAATAATCGCACAATTTCTGATTTTTGACTTTCCGGCATACAGGTTAATCAGTTTGGGTTTGGCAGCGCTGTTGATGTTAGTCAATACTTACTATTTAATTGAACTACCAGCGGCTGCAATACAAGTCGGATTTGGCTTGAGTTTCGTAGCTGCGGTAATTTATCAATTAGGATTTTTGTCTGGTTGGGCTTGGGCAATTGCTGGGGCGATCGCACTTTTGTGTCTCTGGTTGCTTCGCAGTACGATAGTTCGTTATTCTAGCACGTTGCCTGAACCTTCGACCTTAGCTGAAATTTACGATCGAGCTTTGGATGGTTGGGCAATCTTACTCACCAGCTTGCTGTTGACAAACATCACTCTTTATTCCTTGCAACTCTACGATTCACGCACTACCTTGAGTTTACCAGCCTCTACTCAAGTGCTGGCTGCTACTTTGGTAACTGTAGTTGCAATTGTTTTCCGAAGTTTGAGCGAACTTTCACCGCTGGCAATTTATGCCTTGGCTTGGAGTTTGGAGTTGGTGACAGCACTCGGTTTGAGCTTTATTGGACGCAATCTAATTAATTTGGCAGTCGCGAATATTGCCTTGGGCTTATTGACGCAATTGTTAGGCGATTGGTGGCGGCGGCGTAACCCCGACTACCGCCAAATTTTACCCAGCATTCACGCGATACCTCTACTTTACGGAGTATTGGGCTTGATTTTGCGATCGCACACCTTTACCAATAGTACAGGTTTAATCTCGTTGGGTGCGTCTTTAATTGCGATCGGCATTGGTAGGCGGCAGCAAGAATTTAAACCTTTAGTTTATTTGGGATTAATCGGCATATCAGCATCAGCTTACGAATCCCTACTATATCAACTTTCCCAAACACGAGGAGGATCTTTTGGTGACGGCTTAATTGTGCTAGCAACTCTCGGCACAACTTTAACATACATCTATCGGATTTTATCTCCTTGGCTGAGCAGCTATTTACATTTAACCAATGCCGAATTAAAAATATTTGCTCACCTGCACTGGGTTTTGAGCAGCGTACTCCTGATTTCAGCTTCAACCCACGATATTAAATCTGGGCTAAATTTAGGATTAGTCACTGGTGCTCTATTAGTGCAATACGCTTTCTTGCAAGGGCGAAATAATCTCGATCGCCAATGGGCAGAAATTTGGATTTACTTAGGATGGCTAGAAGCCTTTGGCATCCGGCTTTACTGGATCAATACACCTTTAGTTAAGTACATTTCCGGGCCGCTAGCGCCGTGGAAAGTTGCGATCGCTTCTCTATTTGCCTATTTCATTTACATCTTACCTTGGGATAACTGGGGTTGGTCAAAAAATCCCTGGAAGATCATCGCTTCTCTGATTCCAATCATCATGATTGTCGAAAGCCCCGCTAAATTTTATCCGATTAGCTTCCTCATAGCTGCCGCCTTCTATGTTTTCCTAGCTTGGGAAAAGCGCGAAGTCCGTTTTACCTACGTGAGTGTGGCGATAGTTGACTGGGTATTACTGCGCTGGTTTGGACAAATCGGATTGACTCAACCCGAATGGTATTTTACTCCTTTAGGGCTTTCTTTCCTTTATGTTGCTCAGTGCGATCGCGCTTTGCAACTACCAGCCCAAAAAAACCTGCGCCACAATCTGCGAATGCTAGCCACCGCGATGATTTGCGGGATACCTCTTTTGACTCAACACAACCACGGTTTAGTTGCAGGATTTTTTAGCTTGGTGGCGATTGCAGCCGGTTTGGCGCTGCGAGTGCGGGCGTTTTTGTTTGTGGGGACAGGAATTTTCTTAATCAATGTTTTCTATCAGTTGGTGGTGCTGATTTTTGACTATCCCCTGATTAAATGGGCAATTGGCTTGGCTTTTGGGATTGTGTTTATCTGGATTGCTGCTACTTTTGAGACGCGGCGCGATCGCATTTCGGCTTTCGTGCAGCATTGGGTTGTACAATTGCAATCTTGGGATTGAGTTTTCCGCAATAGACTTCTTCCTTTTAGTCCCTCCCTCATATCTGCGTTAATCTGCGTTAATCTGCGTTAATCTGCATGACATCTGCGGTTGCTCTATTCAAATCAAATTTTGTTGCGCCCCAAGAGCAGGCCTACCAAAACTATAATTTTTTGCTATAAAATGTAAAAAAAACGCCCTTTTTTTTCGGGTCAAAAGCTTGACATCCCCGGCTTAAAAAGGTATTATATGATAATGGAAGTGGTGGCAATTTTCAAATTTAAGCACATATTTCCATTATGATACAAATATACCTTAAAAATCCACATTAAGTCAATAGGTAAAAACTACTTTTTTAGCGCCGCGATTTAAGAGCCTAACTTAACCAGAATCAGCAAACAATTATAGGAAAAGATGGGCCGAAGCCCACCATAAAGCAGCGCTGTTAATGTTTAATCTCACTCGGGCTCGCAAGGGCGATCGAACATAATTTCAAAAATTCCCGATCGCACAAACCGACGCAAAGCCCTTAAATGGTCATCTGCATCTTGGCGATTGCAGAAACGCGCCACAATGTGATTTCGAGCATCCGACAAAACTCGCACAATCACCCAAGGTTTAGCATAATCCTGCCTGAAGAGATCGGACGTTTTCGTAACTTGCAGATTATCTTCCGGCTGTACAGTTACTTGCAGATTTGGAGAATATTCGGCAATTATCTGGGCACCTGCTTTTCGGAGAATGTCGAGGTAGCAGGCGATGAGGCTGCCTGTGAGATTGGCCGCCAACTGTTCGATTAGATGGCCCGCTAAGCTTTTGACCTCTTTTTCCTGCAACTGCACCCGCTGCGCGTCGAAATCCGCGTCAGAGTAGCTGCGGATGCAGGATAGGAGTTGCGTGATGCCGAATTCCTCCAAAGCCTGTTGATAGCCGCGAGAAAATTCGCTCTCGTCGCTGGAACGTTTTATCATGGTAATAGCTCTCTTTGATTTTTAGAGCCACAAGCCAGCGACGAACTTTCTCAGGGCACGCGCTGGCTTTTGACTTTTTAGAGTATAGCGTAAAGTGCTGCACATTTACAGCATAATGCTGTAAATTAGACAAAATACTGTAAATACATCACACTGACGATCGACTTAGACAAGAAAAAATAAACCTCTAATGACAAAACGCCTATCAACCTCCATCGCAGATGGAATTTACGATCAACTTCAAGATTGGGCAAACGAGGAACGCCGTTCAATTAGCGGCTTAGCAGCATTTCTGTTAGAGAAAGCTGTTCGGGAACATCAAGAAAAGATCCAAAAACAGCCACCGCCGTCTAATCAAAACCAGAACCCACAATAAGCTGGGTGCGAAATCATCGGCGATACACTTAAAATTGACAAAAACTTAATCTCTAATGACCAAACGCCTATCAACATATTTAGCAGACGGAATTTATACTCGCCTTGAGGAATGGGCAAAGCAAGAAGGGCGATCGACTAGCAATTTGGCAGCATTCCTGTTAGAGAAAGCTCTTGTAGACCATGAGGAGAAACTGCTAAAACAGCAGTCTTTGTCGGACGAAAAGCAGGCGCGACAGTAAAGTTTGTGCGAAATCGCCCGATCTCGACATTTATTTCTGATATCTCGATCGCCTCTCTTTCTCTCTTTTCTTTATTCTGTGGCTTTTGTGAATTTAGTCGCTTCGTTCCACAGATTATTTATTAATTCTGAGATTTTTTAACATTGGGGGCGATCGGCTCTTGACATCCACCTCTCAAAATGAGAGAATAATGACATACGCACACAAAACAAAAGCAAGTGGAAGGAAATAAGCTATGAAAATTCAAAAAAAAATACTAACAACATATGCACCTAATTTCAATTCGCACTCTCCGTGACGACGCTGCCATGTATCCCGATGTCAACAAACAAATTGATAGCTGGTATGCGACTGTCAAAAAAGAAGAATGGCAGAACTTGGAGGATGTTCGCAAGATTTACCGGGATGCCGAAGCAGTGGGAAATTTCACTGTCTTTAATATCAAAGGTAACGAATATCGCCTGATTGTCGGCATCGACTACGAGAGCCAAACTGTTTATTACAAATATTTCTTAACCCACGCTGAATACGATAAAAACAAATGGAAAAATGACCCTTACTTTTGATCGAGCTAATTATAGCAATTTGCTGGCAGAGGTCGCTCCACGGGCGATCGATACCGAGGAAGAATACGATCGCCTCCTAGCAGTAGCAGAGAGGCTGACGTTCGCCAAAAACCGTACTCCCGAAGAAAAAGCTTTACACAAGTTATTGGTAACTTTAATTGAAGTTTACGAGGAGCAAAACTATGCGATCGACAAATCCGAGCCTCACGAGATTTTGCAACACATTATGGAAGCCAGCGGCACCCGTCAAGCTGACTTAGTTGGCATCATTGGCTCTAGTGGTGTAGTTTCTGAGGTTGTCAATGGCAAGCGGGCAATTAGCAAAGCACAAGCTAAGGCACTTGGCGATTATTTTAAAGTTTCGGCTAGTTTGTTCATTTAATTAGGATTAATGCCAAAAAATGCGATTTATTTCGTAGTGCGGACTTCAGTCCGCTTTGATTTTGCGGACTGAAGTCCGCACTACAAACTGCACTACGAACTGGTATTTTTAAATTAAAAACCCGGTTCCTCCAAGAAACCGGGTTTTTAATCAGACATTATTTATCTGTTGGTCGATCGCACTTAATGGCTTAAGGCGAATTCCGGCAATCTCGGTTCAGATTCGCCACCGGGCAACACCTTAACCACACCGTTTTCATCCACATCTACGATCGCACTTTGGCCGTCTTTCAGCTTCCCAGACAGCATTTCCTCAGCCAGTACATCCTCCAACAACCGCATGATGGCGCGGCGCAAAGGTCGAGCACCGTAGCTGGGATTGTAGCCTTCTTTAACTAACAAATCCTTGAACTTGTCTGTCACCGACAAAGTGATACCCTGTTCGGTTAAGCGATTGAAAATTTCCTGCAACAAGATGTCAGCAATCTGCTTGATTTCTTCCTTGTTCAACTGGCGGAAGACAATAATCTCATCCAAGCGGTTGATAAATTCCGGACGGAAGAACTGTTTCAATTCTTCGTTTACCAAGCTGCGAACGCGGTTGTACTGACCGTCTGCTGCACTTTCGGCAAACTCGAAGCCGAGGCCGCCGCCACCTTTTTCAATGACTCGCGAACCGATGTTTGATGTCATGATCAGCAGCGTATTCTTGAAGTCTACTGTGCGACCTTTGGCATCAGTTAAACGACCGTCTTCCAAGATTTGCAGCATCATGTTGAAGACATCCGGGTGAGCTTTTTCGATTTCGTCGAACAAGACTACCGTATAAGGACGGCGCCGCACTGCTTCTGTTAGTTGGCCGCCTTCGTCGTAGCCAACGTAACCGGGAGGCGAACCGATGAGTTTAGAAACAGTGTGGCGTTCCATAAACTCGGACATATCTAACCGAATCATCGCTTCTTCGGAACCGAAGAAATATGTGGCTAAGGCTTTTGTCAGTTCCGTTTTACCGACGCCTGTGGGGCCGGAAAAGATGAAACTGGCGATCGGGCGATTGGGATTTTTCAAGCCAACCCGCGCGCGGCGGATCGCCCGAGAAACTGCGCTGACAGCTTCTTCTTGACCGATCAAGCGCTGGTGCAGCGTGTCTTCCATGTGCAGCAGCAATTCCGATTCCGATTCTGTCAGCTTGCTAACAGGTACTCCCGTCCAATTTGCCACGATGTGGGCGATGTCTTCTTCGGTGACGATGGGAGAGATTCTGACTTGGCTTTTGTTGATCGTAGCTTCGGCGATTTGGGCTTCGATCTCTAATTCGCGATCGCGCAATTTACCAGCTTTCTCGAAGTCTTGTTCGCGCACAGCAGCATCTTTTTCTTTACTGACGGACGGAAGTTGTTTTTTGAGTTCTTTAACTTCGGGCGGGGTTTGCGAGTTCAGCACGTGCACGCGAGAACCTGCTTCGTCAATTAAGTCGATCGCCTTGTCTGGCAAAAATCGATCGTTAATGTACCTGTCTGACAGCGTAGCCGCTGCTTCTAAAGCTGCATCGGAAATTGTCAGTCGGTGGTGCTGTTCGTAGGCCGATCGCAAACCGTACAATATTTCTATTGTTTCAGCCACACTCGGTTCTCCAACTTTAATCGGTTGGAAACGGCGTTCTAGGGCTGCATCGCGCTCGATGTGCTTGCGGTATTCATCCAACGTAGTCGCGCCGACACACTGCAATTCGCCTCGGGCGAGGGCTGGTTTGAGCATATTGGAAGCATCCATGCTACCTTGGATCGCGCCTGCACCAACTAAGGTATGAATTTCATCAATTACCAGAATGATATTGCCAGCCGCGCGAATTTCTGCCATGATTTTCGTCAGCCGTTCCTCAAATTCGCCTCGGAATTTTGTACCAGCAATCAGCGAACCCATATCGAGGCTGATTACTTGTTTGTCTTCTAAAATTTCCGGGACGTTTCTGTTAACAATCCGCTGGGCGAGGCCTTCGGCGAGGGCTGTTTTGCCGACTCCGGGTTCGCCTACTAACACTGGATTGTTCTTCGTGCGGCGCCCCAACACTTGGATCACGCGCTCGATTTCATTTTCGCGGCCCACGACTGGATCGAGTTTGCCGGCGGCTGCTAACTTAGTTAAGTTAGTGCCGAATTCTTCTAAAGTTGGGATTTTGCGATCGCCACCGCTATCTCCTCGGCCTCCGGGGATTGCCGCGACTTCTCCCACGGCACGAATGACTTGCGTGCGGACTCTCTGGCGATCGATCCCCAGGTTTTGCAGCACCTTCGCCGCCACACCTTCATCGTCTTGAATCAACCCAAGCAGAATGTGCTCGGTACCGATGTAATTGTGACCTAACTGCCGCGCTTCATTCAACGCCGTCTCAAAAATGCGCTTGACGCGGGGTGTAAACGGAATTTCTGGCGGGAGAAACCCGGAACCTCTACCGATGATATTTTCGATTTCATTGCGCGCCTCTTTCAAGTTGAGGCCCATATCCAGTAATACTTTTGCAGCGATGCCAGTGCCTTCGCCGACGAGTCCGAGAAGGATTTGCTCGGTGCCTACAAAATTGTGACCGAGGCGCCGCGCTTCCTCTTGGGCTAGCATTATTGCTTTAATGGCTTGTTCTGTAAAGCGTTCAAACATATTTTTTCCTTCCTACTGTCTTGGCGAGGGCTGTATCGCTGCTGGTGAGGAGCGATTTGAAATACTACACAAATTATATATGTAAATTTTTGTGTATTTCCTTCTTTAACAATGTATCGCTAGTAATTAGGGGCGGACAGTGGGGAGAGCCGAATAGCAGGGGTGTGGTTGCCGTCTCGCAGTACGCTCTACAATACGAGCTACAAGTGGCAATGCAAATTAAGGCTAATAATGTTGGATCTCACTTTACTTGGCGGCTGCCACTGTGTCAAGCATTTTCTCAAATTGGCAAGCGAAAGTGCCTCGGGGGGCAATCGGGGAATGCTTTTGTTTCAAATCACCCGCCTTGAGCCAAAGTATTGCACCCTAAAGTAAGTAATTTTATTTTAACAGATCGAGGGACTGCTCCGGGCGGGCGATCGCGATCGGCCAAATCGACAGCGTTTTTAAATTGCTATTAGTCGCCTACTTGCCCAATAAATTAGGAGGGCTTGAGACTCAGAATTTTTTGCAAGAATTTTGCCTTTTAACTTATAACACTTTCCTGATTTTACCGGAAAGAATTGGTTAAAAGCCCCAACCCTTTGAGAGAGAAATTAAAATCAGACTATTAATTACTCCAATCCTCAGACTTAAGGGTAGAGGTAGCTCTCGAACTGTCAACTGTCAACTGTCAACTGTCAACTGTCAACTGTTTAAAGCCATTGTGCAAGCAACTGTTCAATAACTTTCACAAAGCCGATCGCAATTTGAATCAACGGCCAACCCACCAGACAAATTAACGCCGCCCAGCGAGTTTGAATATCCAAACCTTGGCGAACCGCCACAATTACAGCCAGCAAACTCCACACAGCTAATATCCGCTCAATGCCTTCTCCCAGCAACGGAATCAACGTTAAAAAATTCAGCACTTGGGGGGCGTAGGCAAATCCGATCGGCACCAGCAACTCCCCATAAGTTACGTGACCCGGTTTCAGCCAGTCCCCGATTTTCGAGATAGTGAAACTCCAAAAATAATAACCACCCACGACTGCCAAACCATCTATCCAAAGTGCTAAGAATAACACAGATAGTTCAGTTCGATTGATTAACAAAATAACAGCATTGCCCAAGACACGAGACACCGCTGCTAAAATTACAATTGTTAAAGCTATCCGCTTAGTTTTGCCAGTGTAGGGAGTTTTTTCATAAAAATTGCCGTTCAAAGAAAGTGCGTTCCAAAGCGTTGCCCGCAAACCTGTAATTGAATCTTCTCCCTTCACCTTTAATCCCTGCTCCTCTAGATAGTTGACAAGTTGGATAAAATAAGCTCTAATACAGCAGAATCACCGAAGAAGCAGGGCAATTTTATTGTCGCCAGACAAATTAGGTACGTAGTTGCGCTTCAGCGCTCTTTATAATATTAGGAAAAGGAGCATCTCATTTTCACAATAAGGATGTTTTTATACAGTGCGAGCTTAAGATCTCGCGTGCTTTATACAGTGCGATCGGGGACAGCACTACAAATACAAAACTGAGATGCACCCTTAGGAAAGAGCGCTGAAGCGCAACTACGTACCTTGGCCCAAGCGCGATCGGAATATGTGCAACGACCCATTAAATTGGTATAACAGGCATTCTACCAGATTTTATTAAATGCTAAGATTCATTTTGCAGATACTTGCGTGGCTGCGCGGGGGAAGTTTAAATTTGTTGAGCATTGCAGGTGTAATCCTGATAATTTGGGGCATTCTTTCGCCGATCGGAACTGTGATCTGGTGGCTGGGTCAAAGTGCCGAAACTTTGGGTATCAAGAAAAATCCGCCGGAGATATTGCCCTCAAACAACGGGAATCTAGAAGCGCGCAAGTCTTCGCCGATCAATTGTTATATCATCTTTTTACCGGGAGTTGGCGATTTTTCGGGGAACGAATTAACACCGGGAGAAGAGTTTTTTCTCAAGCGTTTAGTTAAAAATCACCCGCAGTGCGTAGCAGTGGGCGATATTTTTCCTTATTCAGCTTCTAACAAAAGTTTGGGAGGAGAGCGGTTGCTAGCTCCTTTTTGGCGGTTTGCAGAACAGGAAAAAATCGGGCCGATTGCGGGAGACATATTCATCAAGATTCGCAATCTCTGGAGGTTTGCAATTTCTCTAGATTATCGCTACGGTTTTGCATACAATCAGGGAATTGCTAATGCAATTATCGATCGCATGAATGCTAAATCTCCGATTGCAGCTAATCCTCAAAAACCTTTGCAAGTTATTTTAATTGGCACTAGCGGGGGCGCACAAGTTGCTTTAGGTGCTACTCGTTATCTTAAAGAATGGCTGAATGCAGAAATTACAGTTGTTTCGGTTGGGGGCGTGTTTTCGGGAGAAAATGGTTTTGCAGAAGCCGATCGGATTTTTCATTTTCGTGGCACTCGCGATACAATTGAGGATATTGGTGGCATCGTTTTTCCCACTCGCTGGTACTGGTACGCGACTTCACCTTTCAATCAAGCGCGTTCGCAAGGCCGCCATGCAGAAGCTGTCAGCGGCCCTCACAAGCACGACGGCGATGATGGATATTTTGGGGAAAATGTGGCGGGGAACGGTCAAAAGTATGTAGATATCACGCTGGAAAAGATTAATCAATTACCTGTTTGGTCTGAGGGCGCGGTCAAAAGAGAGGACTGAAGTCCTCACTACGAACCTATAATTAGATTCGTAGTGAAGACTTTAGTCCTTCTTAATTCCTAAAGATTAGACTTAAATTGTAAAAATAATTAGGTTCGTAGTGAGGACTTTAGTCCTTCTTAATTCCTAAAGATTAGACTTAAATTGTAAAAATAATTAGGTTCGTAGTGAGGACTTTAGTCCT